>JAMDCK010000033.1 GCA_023488435.1 Actinomycetota bacterium | reverse complement strand
GCGCTCATTCGTCACCGCCTTCGATGCCCATGATCCTCGGGATCGCAAATGCCCGGCCATCGGAATCGGGGGCGTTGCGAAGCGCGTCTTCGCGCGAGAGTCCGGGGCGCACGACATCTGGTCGAGTGACGTTCACTGCGTCGAGTGGGTGAGCCGTCGGCTCGACTCCTTCGAGATCGAGTCGCTGGAGGGTGTCGATGTGCACGAGTATCGAGTTGAGGTCGCGGCCGAAAGACACGACCTCCTCTTCGGTCAACGAAAGGCGAGCCAGCATAGCGACGTGTCGCACCTGCTCTTCCGAGATAGCCATCGGTAGGTCCTCTCTAGCTGTTCATATAGTAAACGGCTGCCACAAGGACAGCATTATATGCCATGTGCAGCGATATGGCCGGCCAAAGTGTCGCCCGATGTTGCGCCAGCCAGCCGCAAGCGAGGCCCAAAGCCAGCATCGGACCCCACATCCAAGGGGATGGATGGAAGAGTGCGAAGATCGCCGCTTGCCCGACCAGCGCCAGGAGCGGGGTCAGTCGTGTGCCGAGGCCATCGAGAAGCACCTTCCGAAACACCAGCTCCTCAACGAGGGGCGCCATAATCACCACCAGAAGCACGATGAAGACCCAGCCCACCATGCCTGGGCCGAACAGTTCGATGAGCGAGGTGTCCTCGATGGGCGGCATCTCCCACCCAAGCACTCTGGCCACCACCTGGTAGACCCAACCAGCAGCGCGGGTCGCCAGCAGCAACGCTACAACCAGCACCAGGGAGCCGACTACCGACCTCGCCGACAACGAAGCGGGTTTCAGGGAGAACGCACCCAACAGGCCACCCTGTCTGCGTGCGAGCACCGCGAGGATGCCCAGAATCAGCCCGTAATGCAGGGAAAGCGCCGAGATACGAGCTGCCACAATCTCGATGGGGCCCAGTGTGGCGACCCAAGCCCACCCCAAGAAAAGTTGCTTGGCGATCATGAGCGCGACGAGGGACACAATGACTATGATTGCATCCCTGATCGACCAACCTGCATCGGGCTCACGCGGTTGTCGGTCTCTCCTGAAAGCGTAGGTGGAAACCGCAGCGCGGCTCTGAGCCGCCTCCGCCTTCTTTCGATCCGCTCGACTGGGCCTGGATTCCAACTAGCCGCCCTCGCCCGATCCTGACCCGCCGCCTAGCTCCGGCAGGCGACCCGATGCGAGCATCTCGGCGAGTTCGTCTTCGCCGAGCACGGGAATCCCGAGTGTCTCGGCTTTGGCAAGCTTGCTGCCGGCCTCGGCGCCTGCGATCACGTACGATGTCTTAGCGCTGACAGAGCCTACGACTTTGGCCCCCAGCGCCTTGAGGCGCTCGGAAGCCTGCTCTCGAGTCATGGTGCGGAGCGTGCCGGTGAGGACCACGCTCAAGCCAGCGAACGGCGTCGGCCCCGATACGACTTGCGACTCGGCGACCATCGTGACGCCTGCGGCGCGCAGTCGCTCGATAAGCGCGATGTTCTCCGGATTGCCGAAGAACGCTCGCACGCTCGCGGCGATCACCGGACCGATGCCCTCCACCTCCGCGACAGGGCCAGGCCCTACAGCCGAGGAGGCTGCGTACTCGACGAAGAAGTCGATGGTCCCGGCGGCCTGGGCCAGCGCTTCTGCAACGTTCACGCCCACGTGGCGGATGCCCAGACCCGCAAGAACACGGGCGAGCGATCTGTCGCGAGAAGTTGCGATCGCGTCGACCAGCTTTGCGGCGACCACTCCGCCGAGAACCACAGGAGTGCCGTCCTGCTTCAGGCGGCCCATATCCAGAGTCGCCAGCTGATCTGCGGTGACGCGGTAGAAATCGCTGACATCAGCCACCCAGCCAGCTTCGACCAGCCGGGTGATGACCTCGCTTCCCATGCCCTCGAGGTCCATCGCCGACCGTGAGCTCCAATGTATGAGGCGCTCAACCCTCTGCGCCGGACAAGCGACGTTCACGCAGCGGCTGACGACCTCGCCTTCGGGTCTCCAAACGCCTCCGCCGCAGCCCGGACAAGCATCTGGCATCTCCCAGACTTCGGCATCCGCTGGTCGCATCCCTAAGACCGGACCTACCACCTCGGGGATTACATCACCGGCCTTCCTCACGATGATCGTGTCTCCGATCCGGACATCCTTTCGGCGGATCTCATCGATGTTGTGCAGGGTCGCTCGGGCTATCGTGGAACCGGCCACGGTGACAGGATCGAACTCGGCCAGGGGGGTCAACGCACCCGTCCTGCCGATCTGGACGCGGATGTCCCTAAGGATGGTGGTGCGCTCCTGTGGGGGAAACTTGTATGCGATCGCCCACCGCGGAGCCTTGCTTGTGTAGCCGAGCTCCTCCTGGATTTCCAGGCTGTCGACCTTTATCACGACACCGTCGATCTCGTAGCCGAGGTCGTCTCGGCGCTCAAGTGCCTGACGGCAGTACTCGAAGACCTCGGTTTCACCGGCGCAAACCTTGACGTCCGGATTCACCCGGAAGCCCGCCTGTCGCAACCACTCGATGACCTCGCTTTGCCGCGTCAACCCCAGCGCCTGTGGGTCAGCAATCGCGTAGGCGAACGTCGCCAGCCCACGACCCGCTGCTACCGAAGGGTCTTTCTGCCGAAGCGATCCAGCCGCAGCGTTGCGCGGATTCGCGAACTGAGGTGCTCCGACCTCCAGCTGCCGCTCATTCAGGGCCGCAAACACGCCCTTCGGCAGGTAGACCTCGCCTCTGACTTCGACCGAGGCGTCGGCGGCATCGCCAAGCAACCTCAGCGGTACGTCCTTGATCGTCCTGACGTTGGCGGTCACGTCTTCGCCCAGGCGTCCGTCGCCCCTCGTGGAGGCGCGCAAGAGGACGCCGTCCGAGTACGTGAGCGCAAGCGATGAGCCGTCGATCTTGAGCTCACAGACCAGCGCGCACTCAGTCGAACCCACGGACTCCCGAAGTCGATCCAGCCAGCGACCGAGCTCGTCTAGGTCCATGGCGTTGTCCAGGGAGTACATTCGCCGAGAATGCTCGATTGGAGCGAACAGTTGACTCGGTGGCGCCCCTATCCGCTGCGTGGGCGAGTCATCGGTCGCGAGGTCGGGGTGGGCCTCCTCAAGGAGACGAAGCTCACGGACCAAATCGTCATATGCGGCATCGGTGATCTCAGGAGAATCGAGCACGTGATACCGGTGATCGTGATGCCGGATCTCGCGCCGCAAGGTTTCGATGCGGAGTGCGACTTTCGAATCGACTGACAGGGACATAACTCTCCCGAATCCAACGCAGGGATATGAACATCAACATTCTAGCCCCTAAGGAGCGAACTGCGAGGCAACTTCTGGTGCAATATATGTCGTGTATGCGCTATAATGCACACTACGAATACGAGCTTCAGCGATTATTTTGCTCCGCCTAGCCGAGCAGCCACCACTTGCGAACAGGAGTATCGATGAATCTTAGCGTATTGCGTCGCCCAACCGCATCCAGGACCCTACTTTGGGCAATGGCGTTTCTGCTCACAGCCTCCGCCATCCTAGCAATCACCGCCAGACCAGCAGCAGCAGCAAGCAACATCGCGCCTTGGAGTGAAGTAAACGTCCGTACCGATATGACCGTTGCAGGCTTCCAGGGAGGCCTGACCATGATCTCGGCATCTCTGTCCGAGGTGGCCACGTTGCCCGCCAGGGTCCAGCTGATGGTTCCTTCCGGTGTAGAGATGCTCTGGATGGGCGAAGTCCTCGGAGGGCCTGTTGCCGAGAACCCGCGAGTGAACGTGGAGCGAACCACTGTTGACGGCGAGTTCGACCTGATTACCACAACCCTGACCAGAGCACGCGTACTACAGGTCGAGTTCGAGGGTCCCGGCGCCATCGTTTCATCGCCTACCTCAATCGGAGCTGGGGTCACTTGGCGGACGCCAAGCCTGATTCCCACCCTTCGGCTAGGTGTCGTCGTTCCGTCAGGCTCAACGTTGACCACTGGCCCTCCAGGAACGCAGCCCGAAGTCATCGACGCCACCCGTTCGATCTTCTTCCAGGAGTCGACTGACGTTCCAGCCGGACAAGATATGGCGTTCAGGATCGTCTATGCTGCGGGCACTGGTGCAGCTCCAGGTGTCCCAGCAGGACAGGGCGACGGAGCTGCCTATCTGTTCCCGATCTTCGTGGTGATCTTCGTCGTTGCAGTAGCGGGAGTTCTTCTGGCGGTCACCGCGAAAAGGAAGCGAGACCTCGCTAGGGAGTACACCGAAGAGTAGACGCAACCTGTTCGACCATCCGGTCCGCCCTATAGCTCGAACGAACGAACGGAGCGCTCGCAACCTTCTCGAATCCGAGAGCGAGCGCCCGTTCTTTTATATTCTCGAATTCCGAAGGCTCCAAGAACCTGTGAATGGGCGCATGCTTGGGAGTAGGTTGCAGGTACTGGCCGACGGTCAGGATGGTAGCCCTCGTCTGGCGTAGGTCACGCATCGCACCTTCGATCTCGGCATCGGTCTCCCCAAGCCCCACCATGAACCCGGATTTGACGGCTGTTGAGTCGCCAGCGACAGCGACTACGTGCTCCAGGATACCGAGTGATCGCTCGTAGTCGGCCTGCGGCCTGACGGACGGATAAAGTCGCCTCACAGTCTCGAGATTGTGAGCGAAGGCCACAGGACCGGCAGCAATCACTACATCGACCGAAGCCGTACTGCCTGCGAAGTCGCTGGTCAGAACCTCGACCCCGGCCTCCGGGAGCGCTTTGCGTACCGCCGAGACAACCGCGGCCATGTGCGCCGCAGCTCCATCCGGCAGGTCGTCTCTCGACACCATCGTGAGCACCACGTAAGTGAGGCCCAGCGCTACGCAAGCCTTGGCGATCCGTTGAGGCTCGCTGACATCGAGCGGCAGGGCGGCTGCGGTGTCGACCGCACAGAAACTGCAGCTCCTGGCGCAGGTGGCGCCGCCCACAAGAAAGGTCGCGGTGCCGCTCGAAAAGCACTCCGCGCGGTTGGGGCACTTGGCCGAGTGGCAAACCGTGCTCAGGTCAAGACCCAAGAGCGTCTTCTCGACCGCTGTAGCCTGACCCGGCTCGCCAACAGGCCGCTGCAGCCACTTCGGCAGACGCCGAATCGGCGCAGATTCGCCAGGGCGAGAGGTGTCGTCAGCTCCTTGCATCACGCAGGGATTCTAGCACGCCGAAGAAGAGCGGAGGAATTCCTGGTACTCTGCCAGCAGGGCATCCAACGACGCATAGTCGGCCATCCCGTTGACGAGTCCCCGGATCCGCCTGGCCTCGGGAAGCCCCTGGATGTACCAGGCGACATGCTTGCGCATCCGCGCGACCGCCCTCTCCCCGCCAAACTCCACCAGCGCCCGAGCGTGGGCTCGTGCGACCTCAATGCGCTGGGTCCCCGTTGGAGGCTCGAATCGCTCGCCGCGGTCGATCAGACCGCGCGCCTCTCGGAATATCCAGGGATTGCCGAGCGCCCCTCGCGCGATCATCACCCCGTCGACGCCAGTCTGCTCGAACATCGCTGCCGCGTCATCAGCCGAGAAGACATCGCCGCTACCGACGACCGGAATGTTCACAGCTGCCTTGACCGCTGCGATCACGCGCCAATCAGCTTTGCCCCGGTAGTGCTGTTGGCGCGTCCGGCCGTGCACCGTGACCATCGAAGCACCAGCAGCCTGCATCTCTAGCGCGAAATCGACCGCAGATATCGACTCAGAATCCCAGCCTGCCCGGAACTTCACCGATACCGGGAGACTACTTGCCTGTGCCACCGCCGAGGTGATCCTGGCTGCCTGTTCGGGCTCCAGCATCAGGGCGCATCCCTCGCCCTTACCAACGACCTTCGGCACTGGACACCCCATGTTGATGTCCAAGAGACACACAGCGTCACCGAGTTTCTCGGCGAGGCGGGCCGCCTGCTCGGCCATCAGCGCTGGGTCGCCTCCGAAGAGCTGCACCGCACAAGGCACTTCGGCGGGGTCTAGGGTCAGTAGCGCTGATGCCGCACGCGAATCCGGGTTGTAGTGGAGTCCTTTGGCGCTGATCATCTCGGTGAAGGTCAATGACGCCCCCATGCTCTTGCAGATGCCGCGGAAGGGGGCCTCGGTAATCCCGGCCATGGGCCCTAGGACCACCGCCTTCTCTGCGAGGAAGGTGTCTGCCGCCTTCGCTGTCATGCTTATAGGTCGAGGAGTCGCGACGCTATGAAGAAGTAGATGAGGAGTCCCGTGACATCCACGAACGAGGTGATCATCGGGCTTGAGGCCATCGCCGGGTCCATCCTGAGTCTGGTGAATATGAACGGCAGCGACATTCCCATCAGATTGGCCACGAGCACGATAGCGGCCATCGAGAGTGCAACAACAAGGCCGATGGTCGCTCCTTCGCCGTGATACAGCCCGAGAAAGTAAGCACCAACCGCCAGGGTTCCCCCCAGCATGAGACCGATGCCGATCTCCTTGACGAACGTTGAGAACCATTGCCCCACCGTGACATCATTCGTAACGAGCGCGCGGACCATGAGCATGGCGGACTGCGAGCCGGTGTTCCCGCCCGATGCGATCAACAATGGGATGAAGAAGGCCAACGCGATGACCTCGGTCAGCATCTCTTCGTAGGAGGCGACCACGGTGGATGAGAACAAGTTGACGAACAACAGGAAGGCCAGCCAGCCAATGCGCTTCTTATACAGCTCGAAGCTGCTCAGTCTGCGGTAGCTCTGGCGCAATGGTGCGACCGAAGCGGTCAGATGGACGTCTTCGGTGACCTCTTCTTCCAAAACATCGAAGACGTCGTCTGCTGTGACAATTCCGATGAGCACACCTGCGGAATCGACGACCGGCAGGGCCACTGCGTCATGGCGCTGCATCTCCTTGACCGCCTCTTCCTGGTCATCGAACGCGGAGACCTGGGCGTGGACGGGCTGCATGATGTCACTCACCAGCATGTCTGGTTCGGCGAGTATGATAGCCCGAAGCTCAGCGACGCCCTTCAGGTGCCAGTCGCGATCGCAGACATACAAGACGTCCAAGGTCTCGGAGTCGCGCCCTCGACGCCTAATGTGATCAAGCGCCTGGGCTACCGTCCATCCGGGTCGTATGGCCAGATAATCCGTGGTCGCGAGGCGTCCGACGCTTTCCTCAGGATAGCCGAGGAGCTGTCGGACCTCAGCCAAATCATCGGCGGCCAGGAGATTGAGGAGCTTCTGCGTGATCTCGCCCGGGAGCTCCTCGAATAGCTCGGTCCTGTCGTCAGGAGCCATCGAAGCAAGCAGGCTTCTAGTCTCCCTATCGGTCAACCCCCCGAGGATGACGTCTTGATCGGGGCCGTCTAGGTAAGAGAAGACCTCGTGCGAGATGTCGCGAGAAAGTAGTCGGAATACCAGCAGACGCTGTGGCATCTCGATTCCGAGCAGCATATCAGCGATCTCGGGAACGGAGGTTTCGGATAGAAGCCTGCGTACAGCGAGCCAGTCCTGGGACTGGACCAGACTCCGGATACCATCTCTTATATCGGTCGCGTTTGGTGTATACTTCCGCACATTTCACCCGTTTCAATCACTGGCAACCCCTAGGGTCGACCCTGGAGTCCACCCATTCCCGGCATCCCTTGCGGGATCTCGCCGAGAAAATCGAAGTGCTCGCCATAGTCTTTCATCATCTGCTCGAATGCGCTGATCATGTAGCGCCTCTTGAAGCCATCCTCTAGCGCGAAGATTTCCTTCATCTTCTGAGCATAGAAGGTCATATAGCATTTGGCTAGAGCGCGGTATACGTCATCAAGAGACATATCGTGAGGCTCAATGATCGGGGTGATCAGGTTGTACTTGGCCCAATCGTCAACGCGAATCCTGTCTTTGGAATCCTCATACAGCTGAGTAAAGGGCATGGGGGTGATTATCGGAAAGACCGCAATGTCGGGATTGAGTCGGATTGCCTCGTTGATTGTGCTTTCGATGCTCTCCCATGTCTCGGTGGCAAAACCGATCATGAATGAGGTCTCCGTCATGATGTCATGCTCGCGGAGGAGGTCGATAGCCTTCTTGTTCATCTCGACATTGGTGCCCTTGTTCAGGCTGGCCAGCATCTCATCCGAGCTGGATTCAGCGCCCAGATACATATGGATGATCTTCGCGGCCTTGTACTTGTGCAGGATGTCCTCATCACGGATGATGTCCTCGACGCGGGTCTCCATGAGCAAGTGGACATCGATATCGGCCTCGATGATGAGGTCGAGTTGCCTTTCCCATCGCTCGCGATCATATGTCGGGTAAGGGTCGATCAATGTGATGAACTCGACCTGGTACTCATCTACAAGAAGCCTGATCTCATCGACGACCTTCTCAGGGTCCCTGGCTCTCCAGTCATCTCGCCAGAACATCTTATGAGAGCAGAACGAGCATGCCATCATGCATCCGCGGGTCGTCAGCATCGAAGCCATCCGCCCCCATGGATACACGTTGTAGCTGTAATTCTTCCATTCGAGCAGATGCCAGGCGGGCGACAGTGAATCAAGATCGGCGATATGGGGTCGGATCGAAGTGACGGCCGTTTTGCTATCCACCCGATAGGCGATTCCTGCAATCGTCGTGGGATCACCGTCCGGGATCGCACTGATAAGCTCGGCAACCGTCTCCTCGATCTCACCTCGGATGACGAAGTCGACAGCTGGGTGCCTGGAAAGAATCTCGTCATACATGAACGTTGGATGTGGCCCGCCGATGATGGTGGCTATGGACGGGTCCACTTCTTTGGCGATCCTGAGTACTTCGAGGGCAGCGGGCACCGTTGCGGTGCTTATCGCACCCGAGACCGGCAGATAGTCCAAACTCATCACTGCGTCGGGTGCATAGTCCTGGATCTGTCTGCGAATGTCCTCATACCCGCAGCCGTTGTTCATAGCGTCGAATAGTTGGGCTTCGTGACCTGCATCGATTACAGCGCCGGCAGCATAGGCAAGCTGAAGCGGAGGCCAAGTTCCAATCACCTGGACTCCCCAACACTTGTACGGAGGGGCCACAAAGAGTACCTTTGCCATCAGGAATCCGCCTTCTGAGAACACAACAACAGCACAGTCACGACTATCCAATCCAGTAGTATTCATCGGCAAGACGATGCGATGACCTTCGTCAATTTTGGTTTCGGTAAGATTATAGTCGAAAGTGGCGCAAAAAACGGCGGCCTCTCGGCCGCCGTTCAACCATGTTAACCAATGGGCCTATCAAGACCTCTTCTTGCCAGCGACTTCTAGCTGCAATTCGCACCATCTCAAATCCGCTTGGCATGAATCGAAGCCCAGAGAGTCATCCTCTGACAACTCGGACATCAAGCCTTGTGTCAACTCAAGCGCCTTACGTGCCCTCTCGACATCAATGGTCGAGGACATGACCGCCTGGTCTGCCAAGATGATGACCTTGTCGTCACACACCTGAATATACCCGCCAGAGACAGCGAACCACTCGACTTCGTTGTCGGAGTATCTGACTCTGATCTCACCAGACTTGAGGGTGGCTACAAGTGGAGCATGAAGAGGCAGGATGCCAATCTCTCCATCGACCGTAGGTACGATGATCATGGCGACCTCGCCCGCGTATATGACACGTTCGGGCGTCACGATCTCGCAAAGAAGTGTCCGCTCCGATGTGGCTCCCACGCCCTATACCCCGGCCTTCAGTTTCTCGGCGGCCTCGAAGACCTCCTCGATTCCACCAACGTAGCGGAAAGCCTGCTCGGGAATATCATCGCACTCGCCCTTGGCGATCATGTCGAACCCACGGATGGTATCCTCGAGCTTCACGTACTTGCCTGCCATGCCGGTGAACTGCTCGGCAACGAAGAATGGCTGCGACAGGAACTGCTGGATCTTGCGTGCCCTCGCGACGGTGAGCTTGTCTTCCTCCGAAAGCTCGTCCATGCCGAGGATAGCGATGATGTCCTGCAAGTCCTTGTAGCGCTGCAGGATCCTCTGGACCTCGCGGGCTACGCGATAGTGCTCGGCGCCGACAACGTCTGGGGTCAAGGCACGCGAGGTGCTTGCCAGTGGATCGACGGCCGGGTAGATCCCGAGCTCTGCGATGGAGCGCGAGAGAACCGTCGTGGCATCCAAGTGGGTGAACGCGGTTGCCGGTGCTGGGTCTGTTAGGTCGTCGGCTGGCACATAGATGGCCTGCACCGAAGTGATCGAGCCTGTCTTGGTCGATGTGATGCGCTCCTGGAGATCGCCCATCTCGGTAGCGAGAGTGGGCTGGTAACCAACCGCAGAAGGCATACGTCCGAGAAGCGCTGATACCTCAGAGCCAGCCTGGGTGAAGCGGAAGATGTTGTCGATGAACAACAATACGTCCTGGCCCTGGTCCCTGAAGTACTCTGCCGAGGTGAGGCCAGCAAGTCCGACTCGGAGGCGCGCTCCGGGGGGCTCGTTCATCTGGCCGTAGATAAGCGCTGTCTTCTCGATGACGCCGGACTCACTCATCTCAAGCCACAGGTCGGTTCCTTCGCGAGTGCGCTCTCCGACTCCTGTGAAAACCGATGTACCACCATGGGCCTGAGCAAGGTTGTTGATCAGCTCCATGATGATGACTGTCTTGCCCACTCCAGCTCCACCAAAGAGACCAGTCTTACCCCCCTTGATGTACGGCTCCAGCAAGTCGACGACCTTGATTCCTGTCTCGAAGATCTCGGTCTTGGGTTCGAGTTCATCGAAAGAAGGCGCAGGTCGATGAATCGGGTAGTAATCCTCGACCTCAGGCATCGGTCCGCCATCGATGGGCTCGCCGACGACATTCCAGATGCGCCCCAAGGTGGATGGCCCAACGGGCATCTTGATTGGTGCACCGGTGTCGACCGCCTCCGTTCCACGCTGCAGTCCGTCTGTTGAAGACATCGAGACCGCCCTCACCTGATTGCCAGGGAGATGCTGCTGAACCTCGGCGACTATACTTACGGCACCGATCGGTGTGACTGCGTCGACCTTAAGCGCATTGTAGATTGCGGGAATCGATTCGGCGGGGAACTCTACGTCCAACACCGGGCCGACCACGCGAACGATGCGTCCAACATTCATGGCGTGTCCTCTTCTTTCGTTGACAACTAATCCTCCAGGGCCGCTGCGCCGCCTACGATTTCTGCAATCTCTGTTGTGATGGCAGCCTGCCGCGCCCTGTTGTAGGAACGTGTGAGGGTGCCGATCATGTCGCTGGCGTTATCAGTGGCCGATTTCATAGCTTTGCGACGTGCTCCGTGCTCGGAGGCAGCCGACTCCATGAGCGCTCGATAGATGAGCGTCTCAATATACGTGGGAAGTAGGTTCTCAAGTACGGCTTTTGCATTCGGCTCGAATATGTATTCGGCCCTGACTTCCGTGCTAGCAGCAACCTCTTCGAGTAGGGTGGCTTTAATCGGAAGCAGTCGATGCTCCTCCGGAACCTGCTCTGCGACGTTCTTGAACCTGTTGAAGATGATCACGACCTCATCGATCTGAGCGTCCGTGTACCCAGGAACTATGTGGGATGCAATCGACTTAGCGTTCATGAATGTCGGCTTGTCGGAGATGTCCTTGTACGAGGCGATCGGCTGGATTCCGCGATAGCGCAGGTAGGCTGCCGCCTTCTTCCCGACAGCAACAACGTCCACCTCCACTTCGGCCGAACGATGCTGCTGAATGAACCTCTCGGTCATCCTCAAGATGTTGCTGTTGAAGGCACCGGCTAGGCCGCGGTCAGAAGTGATTGCAATCACCACTACCCGTTTGGCCTCCTCGCGCTCCACCAACAACGGATGCTCTGCCTGCGGCGCATAGCGCGCAACATTGCCCAGCGCCTCCATCATCGAGAGCGCATAAGGACGAGCGGCTTCAATCCGCTCCTGCGCCTTCTTGATCTTGGCGGTAGCAACCATCTCCATCGTCCGCGTGATCTGGCGCGTCGACTGGACGCTACCTATCCGCTTCTTGATATCGCGAAGGTTCGGCATCTCTTCCCTAGCTCCCAGCCATGAACTGCGCCTTGAAGTCTTCGACTGCCTTGCCGAGGCTACCGATGGTTTCCTCGGAAAGGGAGCCCTCGCTCAGGATGGCTGCACTGATACCGGGGTGGGCGTTCGCGACATAGTCGAGTAGGCCGTCCCTGAAGCTCAGGACCCGCTCAACCGGTACATCATCAAGGTAGCCCTTGGTTCCGGCGAAAATCGCGATGACCTGCTTATCGATGGGATACGGCACATACTGACCCTGCTTGAGAAGCTCCACCAATCTCGCACCGCGGGCCAGGGTGGCTTGAGTCGACTTGTCCAGATCTGAGCCGAACTGGGCAAATGCGGCGAGCTCCCTGTAAGAAGCGAGGTCCAGTCGCAGCGAGCCCGCAACCTGCTTCATCGCCTTGATCTGGGCATTTCCTCCGACCCTGGATACCGAGATTCCGACGTTGATTGCCGGACGGATTCCCTGGAAGAACAGGTCGGACTGCAGGAATATCTGGCCGTCGGTAATGGAGATCACGTTGGTGGGGATGTACGCAGACACGTCGCCGGCCTGGGTCTCGATGACCGGCAGGGCCGTCAAAGAACCAGCACCATTGTCGTCGCTGAGCTTGACCGCCCGCTCCAACAAGCGGCTGTGCAGGTAGAAGATGTCACCGGGATAGGCTTCACGGCCTGGCGGACGACGAAGCGTGAGCGACATCTGACGATAGGCGACGGCCTGCTTAGAGAGGTCGTCGTAAATGCACAGCACATGTCGTCCGGGATTATCCTTGCTCGCAGGCTTTCCATCTTCTCCCGTGTACATGAAGTGCTCGCCTATGGCGCATCCGGACATCGGAGCCATGAACTGCAAAGGAGCAGGATCGGAGGCGTTCGCCGAGACGACCACGGTGTACTCCATCGCGCCATGGGCGGCCAGTGTTTCCACCACTCCAGCGACGGTTGATGCCTTCTGCCCTATGGCAACATAGATGCAGATTACATCCTTGCCCTTCTGATTGATGATGGTGTCAACGGCTACCGCGGTCTTTCCTGTCTGGCGGTCACCAATGATCAGCTCTCTTTGTCCCCTGCCGACAGGGATCATCGCGTCGATAGCCATGATGCCGGTCTGCATGGGCTCGTGGACTGGCTTGCGCTCGACAACACCAGGAGCACGGAATTCGACCGGTCGATATCCTTCGGCAGCGATGGGCCCTTTGCCATCCACCGGCATTCCGAGGGGATTGACGATTCTTCCCAACATCGCCCTACCCGACGGAATCTCTACGACCCGCCCAGTGGTTCTTACCGGGTCGTTCTGTTTGATGGCGGTGATGTCGCCCATCAAGACGGCACCAACCTCGTTCTCGTCAAGGTTCAGCGCCATTCCCATGATGGTGTCGCCAGATCCAGAGAACTCCAGAAGCTCTCCGGCCATAGCGCCCTTCAATCCGTCGACTCTAGCGATTCCGTCCCCAACCTGGGTGACAGTGCCTACTTCGCGAACATCGATCTCTGGCTTGAACGACTCCAGCTGTCGCTTAAGGACTTCAGAAATCGCACTTGAGCTGATATCAGCCACTTACTCCTCACCTCCTTGCGGTGCACGGGAAAGGGTGGTCCGCATCGCATCAAGCTGGGAAAGCAGGGTTCCATCAAGAACCCTTCCCGCAACATTGATGCGGATGCCGCCGAGAATGGACTCATCCACAGACTCGCGCAGCGCCACGGGCTTTCCGATCAAAGACGTCAGCTTGTCGATCAAAGTCTTTCTGAGTGCGTCTGACAGGGGAACTGCTGTTGTGACCTCGGTGACAACGATTCCACGCTCAGCCTCACAGAGTTCTACGAATTCCATGTGCACTTCATTCATGGCTGCGATGCCTTCACGATGAACCACCACAGATGCGACTGCCACGGCCTCCGGGGAGTGGGCGCCCGAGAACAACTCAGCCATAATGGAGAGCTTCTTGTCGCTCGGTATGGATGCATCCGAAAGAGCCTCTCGCAGGTCTACACTACTGCGAAGCGCTTCGGTGATCGCCTTGAAGCCCTGATCCGCTTCATCGACCGCACCGGCGGTGGTCGCCAGATCGAACAGCACCCTGGCATATGCCCTTGGGGCACCGTTAGTTGTCATTGAAGCTACCCACCTCCGACAGGTACTTCTCGATCAGCTTCGCATGATCGGCCTCACTCAGTTTCTCGCCGATCAACTTGCCAGCGACCGATACGGAGAGAGCGGCGACTGAGCCCTGGAGCTCGGCCATAGCCAACTTCTTCTCAGCCTCAACAGCCTCGCGAGCCCTGGCGATGATCAGTGCGGCCTCTTCGTTGGCTTGTGCCACGATCTCGTCCTTCATCGACTCTGCGATCTTGCGACTCTGCTCGGCTAGCCCTGCCGCCTCGGCGCGGGCCTCTGCAAGCTGGGCCTTGTAGTCCTCGAGCAGCCTCTCGGCTTCCAGCTTGGTCTCTTCTGCCTTCTCAAGCGACTCGCGAATAGTGTCGGAGCGCTTCTGCAGCATGTTGAGAATCGGGCCGAAAGCGAATTTCTTCAGCAAAAGGAACAGTACCGCAAAAGCAAACAGCGAGGGCCAGATCTCCGCAAGACTAGGGATGATAGAAATCGAAGCACCCTGGTCTGATGCAGCCTCTGCGGCGTATGCGAATTCCTCGAACAGCATTACTCTAGTACCTCCAACTTTTCCGTATAGCGGTGACTAGGCGGCCATGAGGATCAGGGCCAGAACGAACCCGAGCAAGCCGAGTGCCTCGGCGAATGCCGCTGCGATGAAGAAGGTGGTTTGGATCTTGCCGGCCATCTCAGGCTGACGGGCCATAGCCTCTACTGTCCGCCCACCGACCATACCGATACCGATGGCTGCACCAAAAGCAGCGAAGCCATAGGCCAACCCAGCACCAAGAACGTTGATGGAACCTTCCACGAGTAATTCCTCCTTCTACCTGACAGATGTCCAGTGACTTACGGTCTGATAAACCGGCTCAACGCCGGTTGAATCCACTCTAGTGCTCGTCAGCGTGGAGTGCGCCTCCGATGTACGCTGTGGTGAGCAGGGTGAAGATGTACGCCTGTATCACGCCGACGAAGAGCTTGAAGGCGTACATGATTACGAGCATGACAAAGCTCAGCCCAGAGCTGACAATGCCTATCGCCGAAATCTCCCTAACACCAAGGACGACGAAAATAGCGAATATTCCCAGGATCATTCCGCCAGCAAAAGTATTGGCGAAAAGACGCATTGCTAACGTGAGTGGTCTCAGGAAGTGGCCCAGCACCTCGAGGATGAAGATGAAAGAACCCATCCCCCACTTGCCGAGCGGTCCCATTTCGCGAACCCCGGATGGCACGAATGACTTGAAGTATCCGATGAAACCATGCTTCTTGATCCCGATGTAATTGTAGAGCAGGAAGACCATGATGGCCCATGCCGCAGTAACGCCAATGGTTCCTGTCGCCGGAAGTGTGCCCGGCACCAGACCAAGCAAGTTGGCGAAGAGCAAAAAGAAGAAGAGCGTGCCAATGAAAGGCACGAACTTGGCTCCCTCCTTGCCCATCGAATCGACGCAGAGATTTCTGATGAACTCGACGCCGGTCTCGGCCAGATTCCCTATGCCCTTCGGGACCAGAGCCGTCTTGTTCGCAGCAACGATGAAGAAGACCAACGTCGCGGTGAACGCGATAGCCAAGAAGAAGATGTAATTCGTGAATACGAATGCATCCAGCGGCGACACTGTCCCATACTTGTCTTGAAACGGCAGTACCGAGTACTTGTGTAGCAGCGATGCAAGCTTTTCGGATAGACCTTCCACTTGATCCCTTCCTCCTATTAGCGGGCCCTAGTCCTCACTCGTGCATACTTGAGCAGTTCCAACGTATACATCACCACGAAGCCTGCTGCCAGTCCCCCTGCAAACCACAGGAAGCTCTCGGGCAGCAAGAACCTGTAAGCCAACAACGCACTAGCCGCAAGGGCCAGTCTCAACAACAGTGAACCCGCCACAATCGCAAAGCCTGCCGCCGAGGACTCCGGTGTCAGGTACTTGACGCTGTGCCTTGAGAGAAGCAGGAGCAAAGCCCCAGATAAGAGGCCGAGGATAGTTGCCACCACAGGGTGACCCAAGAACGTTTCTATGGCGGTCAGCAAGATCAGCGGAAAACATCCTTCTCGGGAACCCCATTCCGTAAAAACGGGCTAATCGTACATTAAGTGAGATGCTCCTACAAGGTAAATATCAGGGCTACGGCCAGAAACAGCAGAAAAGGCAGCGAATGCACGTCACTCACATGCAGATTCGTCTCGCTTATGCTCCTCGAGGTGGTGATGGGCGGCTTCAAACAAGCCCAACCAGTAGGCCATCAAGCCAGACAATCCCGCCAATATCGCGAAGGTCACGAGCTTTATCAGGGTCGGAGCATACAACATGGCATATCCGCCGATGGCCAGAGCAATCGACCAGACGTAGATGATCATGACCGTTTGTCGCTGGTCGAACCCTCGGCCCAGCAGCCGGTGGTGGATGTGTCCCTTGTCGGCTTCCTGGATGGGGCGCTGGTGCCTCAGGCGGCGAATAATCGCGGTGAACGTATCGAACACCGGGACTCCTATGATCAGCAACGGCACAGCCAGTGCGATCGCCGCCACGGATTTCATCACTCCCAGTATCGAGATTCCCGCTAGGGCAAATCCTAAGAACAGTGCCCCGGAGTCCCCCATGAAGATGCTAGCCGGATTGGAGTTGTAGCGCAGGAAACCCAAGCACGAGCCGATCAATGCGGCGGCTAGAACCGCGGCCGCGAACTGGTTCGTCTGGATAGCGATCACAAGGAAGCTGAGTGCCGCTATCGCCGAGACACCCGCAGCCAGGCCATCGAGTCCGTCGATGAGGTTGATCACGTTCGTGAAGCCGACGATGTAGACAAGGGTGATCGGTATCCCAAGAAGCCCGAGTGCAATGAGCCCCCCACCAGCGGGATTGCCAACGAAATCGATCCTGATCCCTGAAGCGATCACTATCACAGCCGCCAAGATCTGTCCCAGCAGCTTGTAGGCCGGTGAGAGATTGTAGACATCGTCGATCACGCCGATGACGAAGATCAGGGCAAGCCCTCCGAGCAATCCGGCAAGCTGCATCCCTTCGCCTGCCAACATCGGCCCCCACCAGCCCAGAGTTTCTCCGACGAACTGAAGGGCGACCGCTCCTGCGAAGCCCGCGAAAATCCCGATACCTCCCAGACGGGACATCGCTTTGCTGTGTACCTTGCGACCGCAAGGTACATCGACAAGCCCGTATTTGAGGGACAGGCTTCTGACGATCGGCGTGATGGCCAGCGTTATGCCAGCGGCAACCACGAGAATCGCAAAGTAGTTTCCGATGTTCACACTTAGTCCGTCTCTGAGCCCGAAATAGCGCGTACCTCAATCCGGGCCTCAGCTAGGATCTGGCCGGACAGTTCATCAGGGTACGCTTCGGCAAAAATGATGCTGCCTATACCAGCGTTGATGAGTATTTTAGCGCATAGCACGCAGGGCTGGTGCGTGGTGTAGATGATGGCGCCCTCGATGGCATTCCCGAATCTTGCGGCTTGTACGACTGCGTTCTGTTCGGCGTGTATGCCTCGGCAGAGTTCGTGGTTGGCCCCACTGGGGATCGACTTGGTATCCCGAATGCAGCTGGTCTCCTCGCAGTGAGCAAGTCCCGTCGGGGCACCGTTGTAGCCGGTCGCCAGGATACGCTTGTCCTTGACGATAACCGCTCCGGTCCGGCGCCTGACGCACGTCGAACGTTCGCTCACCTGGAGGGCGATGCCCATGAAATACTCATCCCAGCCGGGTCGCGACACCCTACTCAGCCTCGCTCGCGCGACACGGTGGCCTCAGAGCTCCGGGTAGAGCGGGTGCGCCGAAAGCATCTCGGCGACTTGTGCCTTGATCCCATCGAGCGCGCTCGAATCCTGGCGCTCGAAGATCGCCCGGGCGATCAAGGAGCCGACCGTGCGGGAATCGTGTTCACTGAAGCCGCGAGTGGTCATTGCGGGCGATCCGACACGGATACCGCTGGTGACGAAGGGGCTTTCCGGATCGTTGGGGATCGAGTTCTTGTTCACAGTGAAGCCGACCTCTTCGAGCAGGGCCTCGGCGTCCTTGCCGGTAATCGAGGCGGGCCTCAGATCCACAAGCACCAGATGGTTGTCGGTGCCGCCGCTCACTAGGCGCAGCCCGCCCTCGGCCATGCCCTCACCTAGTGCCTTGGCGTTGACGACGACCTGGTCTATGTACGCCGAGAACTCCGGTTGCATGGCCTCTCTGAAGGCGACAGCCTTTGCAGCGATGATGTGCTCCAGTGGGCCACCCTGCAAGCCGGGGAAGACCGCCTTGTCGACCGCCGTAGCATGCTCCTCCTTGCACAGGATGAAGCCGGAGCGAGGACCGCGCAGCGTCTTGTGGGATGTGGATGTGACGACGTCGGCGTGTGGGATTGGGGATGGGTGCGCTCCTGTGGCGACCAATCCGGCGATATGCGCCATGTCGACCATGAAGATTGCGCCTGCTCGGCGGGCAATCGCGCCAAACCGCTCGAAATCGATCGTCCGCGAATATGCACTCGCCCCGGCGATGACCATCTTCGGGCGGTGCTCCATGGCGAGGCGCTCGACCGCGTCGTAGTCGATGGTCTCGGTCTCGGGATCAAGGCCGTACGGGATGACCTTGAACCACTTGCCCGAGAAGTTCACCGGCGATCCGTGGGTCAGATGTCCACCCATCGCCAGGTTCATCCCTAGAACCGTGTCGCCAGGATTGAGGAACGCGTAAAACGCCGCGAGATTCGCCTGCGCGCCGGCGTGCGGCTGAACATTCGCATGATCGGCGCCGAACAGAGTAGTGGCCCGGTCACGTGCGAGGGTCTCGACGATGTCGACTTCTTCGCAGCCGCCATAGTAGCGTCTGCCGGGCAGCCCTTCGGCGTACTTGTTGGTCAGCACCGTTCCGGCGGCCTCGAGCACGGCCATGGACACGAAGTTCTCGCTGGCGATGAGCTCGATGGTCCCACGCTGCCGGGAAAGCTCAGCGTCGATGGCTGCGGCCAGCTCGGGGTCCTGCCTGGGGATGTACCTCAATGTCATGCGCGCAAGCTCCAATCTGCGTTGTGTGAAGTGGCCATGCTACTCCAAACCATGCGGTCCTGCCATACCCAGCGCCATTCTCGCTACTCGCTCTCGAGGGCTTTGATCTTCTCCACTCGCCGGGTATGACGATCGCCGAGGAACTCTGCCTCTAGGAAGGCATCGACGATCTGCGCATTCTTCTCGGCGGAGACGAATCTGCCCGAGACCGCGACGACATTCGCATCGTTGTGCTCCCGCGACAACCTGGCGAAGTCGACATCCAAGACGTTAGCGGCCCGCACTCCGTCGATCTTGTTGGCAGCCATCGCCATCCCGATCCCGGTGCCGCACACCAGAACCCCGCGATCGACCTCGCCTGCGGCTACCAAGCCGCCGACCTGCTCGGCGAAGTCGGGGTAGTCCACGGAGAGCTCATCAGAGTCCGGACCGACATCGGTCACCTCGTGTCCGAGCTGCTCGAGGTGGCGTCGAAGGCTCGCCTTCTGATCGAAACCGGCGTGATCGCTACCGATGGCCACCCGCATCATGCGCCCCCGGCGGCTACCGACATGATGACGTCGGCCTCAATGGCGCCTTGGCGAAGAATCACTGGCGAAGGACCGGTGCAGTCGACGGTCGTCGATGGCTGCTGGTGTCTGGTCTCGCCACCGTCAAGCGCTACGTCAGCCGCCGCGATGATTCGCTCCTCAATCGATGTGAAGTCGTGGGGTGCCGCAGTGCCGCTCGTGTTGGCGCTAGTTGCGATCAGCGGCCCGCCCGAAGCGTGGATGAGCGCTCGGACGATCATGTGATCAGGGCTCCTGAGTGCGACGGTGCCGTCGGCAGCCCGAAAGTCCTTGCCGACCCTCTCGGAAGCCTTCACGACAAGAGTGAGGGCGCCCGGCCACAGCACCTTTGCGAGATTGTGCGCGTACTCGGGAACGTCGACGCCATACGTGTCGAGCAGGGCGTCGTCATCTTCGACCAGCCATGGTAGGAACTTGTCGAGCGGTCGGACCTTGATGTCGAAGATCTCATGCGGACCGAAGCATGAGTGCGCCGAAGCGCCTATGCCGTAGACGGTCTCCGTCGGAAAAACAACAATCCCGCCGTCCCTTAGAACTGTGGCGGCGAGATTGATGACTTCCGCGGAGGGGTCCTCCTGGTCTATGCGATACACCTTGCTCATGACGATCGCCTCCGTTCATCGCCAGTATGACAACCCGGCCTCACCTGCGGACGCCTAAAGCGAACCGATCCCTACCGGTGAGGTCACTTCTGATTCTACTCCCATTGAGCAAAATATCCATAGTGCGGACGGCATCTTGTACTTTATTCTCGTCAAGTTCCATCGCTAGCAGCCCACCGGGGCGCAACCATTGCACCGCTTCCGAGACGATCCGCTCGGCCACCGCGAGGCCATCCTCGCCACCGTCGAGGGCCAACACCGGCTCGAAGTCGAGGACTTCTCGCGGCAACGACGCCATGTCGGCGGTCGGGACATATGGAGGGTTGGCGAGGATGAGGTCGACGTGCCCCTTGAGCTCGAGCGGTAGTGGCCCGGTCAGATCGCCGAGAAGCACGGTGACTCGATCGCCCACGCCCAGCCGCTCGGCGTTCGCCGTAGCGACCCTCACGGCGTCCGGCGAGACATCTACCGCCCACACCTTAGCGTCGCGGTGCTCGCGCGCGACCGAGCACGCGATGCAGCCTGAGCCGGTGCACAGATCCACCACCACTGGGTGCTCGACCCCCGCCTTGGCCAGGAACTCCAAGCCCTCCTCGACGAGGATCTCGGTCTCCGGGCGCGGTATGAACACCCCCCGCTCGACCTTGAGTACGATGCGCCGAAAAGCCATCTCGCCGCTCAGATATTGGAGCGGTAGCCCGTTGGCGCGACCCTTGAGGGCCTCGCGCACCTCGGTTCTCTCGGCAGGTGTGAGGGGTCGGTCGTGGTAAGCGTATGTCTCGGTGCGAGTCAGTCCCGTAGCCGCCGAGAGTATCCACTCGGCGCTTCGCCTGGGATGTTCGTCGCCCTTGTCGCCGAGGAAGTCGGTCATCCGCCGAAGCGCCTCGCCAACGGTCCACTGTCGCTGTTCGCTCGACACCGCTTTAGGGTCCCGGCCTCACTCGGCGGCGGAGAGTCGCTGAGCCCGATCCGCTGCAGCGAGGTTGTCGATGAGGTTGGCGATGTCTCCCGCCATGATTCCTGGGATGTTGTGGACGGTCATGCCGATTCGATGATCGGTCACGCGGTCCTGAGGGTAGTTGTAGGTGCGGATCTTCTCCGACCTATCACCGGAGCCGATCTGGCTTCTGCGCTGTGAACCGAGTTCAGCCTGCTGACGCTCGATCTCTGCCTGGTGCAGGCGCGCGCGGAGGACCCTGAGTGCCGCCTCGCGGTTCTGAAGCTGCGACTTCTGGTTCTGCGACTGGACCACCAACCCCGTGGGCAGATGTGTGATTCGCACTGCAGAATCCGTCGTGTTCACGGATTGCCCTCCCGGCCCGCTGCTCCTGAAGACATCGATGCGAAGGTCGTTCGCGTTGATTTCGATCTCGACGTCTTCGGCTTCGGGCAGCACGGCGACTGTCGCGGTCGATGTATGGATGCGCCCCTGGGACTCGGTCGCCGGCACCCGCTGGACGCGGTGCACGCCGGATTCGAACTTCATCTTCGAGTACACCTTGTCCCCGCGAATCCTGAAGGATACGTCCTTGAACCCGCCGGTTTCGCTGTCGCTCACATCGATCTCGTCCACCGACCACTTCTGGCTCTCGGCATACCGAGTGTACATGCGGTAGAGGTCGCCAGCGAAGATGGCAGCCTCATCGCCACCGGCACCAGCCCGGATCTCGACGATGATGTCCTTCTCGTCGTTGGGGTCGCCGGGCAACAGCATCACCTTGATGTCCTCTTCAAGCGCCGGGATCCCCTGCTCGATATCGGCAATCTCCTCGGCGGCCATCTCCTTGAGTTCTGGGTCGCTGGCGTCGGAAAGGACGTGCTTGGCCTGCTCGAGGCGGTCTACCGCATCGAGGTACTCCTGCGCCTTGGTTGCCAATGGCTGTCTCGACCGATGCTCCTTAGCGAGGCGGGTGTATTCCTTCTGGTCGGCTATGACCGCTGGGTCGCCCAACCGTTCGGTGAGCTCCTGATAGCCATCGAGTATCAGTTGAAGTTTCTCGCGCATGGGTGATGGGCACCTTCTCGTCCCTCGATCGCCGACAAAACACACTTCTACGTGAACCTACCACACTCTACCAAAGTGCGCGGCCGTGCCGCCAAGTTCACTGGGAAAGACCCTTGACGCCGCTCCAGTAGATGCGTGTCGCCCACAACAACGCCGCCGCGATGAGCACGTATGCGAGGCCCAGTATCGGCCGAGGAATGGCCGTCAGCCTCAGCGCATGTCCAGCCGACATCATGACGACGATCATCAACCAGGATTGCCAGGGGAAGAATCCTCCGGCGCATCTGTCCCGGCCTCGAGCCACGATCCGCTCGGTGACACGACGAGCCAACGGATCCAGCAGGATGTGTGCTTTGAGCAACCCGAGCCCCACAGCCACAGGTGCCGCGATCAACCAGATCGCCTCGGCGGGTATCCAGGAGATGCCTCTGACTCCAAGGATGACGGCGGCCAGTGTCCATACAGCCGCGGCCAGCACCAGCTGGGTGCTAGCGCTGGCTCTGGGTTTGAGGCTATCCGCGATCGACATCTACGTTGCCATGGCCTTTTCGCGGTCGATGACTCGCTGCATCGCAGCCACGGCCACCTCGATCATCTGCTCATCCGGCTCGCGGGTCGTCATCTTCTGAAGCGCCATCCCCGGTGCCATGAGGGTCCGGACTATCGGCTGATCCGAGTGATTGCCCGCCCATTTGATGATCTCGTACGCCAGACCTGCGATCAGTGGCAGGCACATGAGGCGCACGATGATGGTTACTGCGAGCTCCGGTATGCGTCCCTCGACCCCGAGGAACTGGATGATCGTAGCGTATGGCAGGACCGAGTACACGAGAAGTGCGATGATCATGACCATCAGCATGAACGAAGTGCCGCAGCGGACGTGCTTGGTTGAGTGCGATTGAATGTGCTTGGCCTGCTCGAGGCGGTCTACCGCATCGAGGTACTCCTGCGCCTTGGTTGCCAATGGCTGTCTCGACCGATGCTCCTTAGCGAGGCGGGTGTATTCCTTCTGGTCGGCTATGACCGCTGGGTCGCCCAACCGTTCGGTGAGCTCCTGATAGCCATCGAGTATCAGTTGAAGTTTCTCGCGCATGGGTGATGGGCACCTTCTCGTCCCTCGATCGCCGACAAAACACACTTCTACGTGAACCTACCACACTCTACCAAAGTGCGCGGCCGTGCCGCCAAGTTCACTGGGAAAGACCCTTGACGCCGCTCCAGTAGATGCGTGTCGCCCACAACAACGCCGCCGCGATGAGCACGTATGCGAGGCCCAGTATCGGCCGAGGAATGGCCGTCAGCCTCAGCGCATGTCCAGCCGACATCATGACGACGATCATCAACCAGGATTGCCAGGGGAAGAATCCTCCGGCGCATCTGTCCCGGCCTCGAGCCACGATCCGCTCGGTGACACGACGAGCCAACGGATCCAGCAGGATGTGTGCTTTGAGCAACCCGAGCCCCACAGCCACAGGTGCCGCGATCAACCAGATCGCCTCGGCGGGTATCCAGGAGATGCCTCTGACTCCAAGGATGACGGCGGCCAGTGTCCATACAGCCGCGGCCAGCACCAGCTGGGTGCTAGCGCTGGCTCTGGGTTTGAGGCTATCCGCGATCGACATCTACGTTGCCATGGCCTTTTCGCGGTCGATGACTCGCTGCATCGCAGCCACGGCCACCTCGATCATCTGCTCATCCGGCTCGCGGGTCGTCATCTTCTGAAGCGCCATCCCCGGTGCCATGAGGGTCCGGACTATCGGCTGATCCGAGTGATTGCCCGCCCATTTGATGATCTCGTACGCCAGACCTGCGATCAGTGGCAGGCACATGAGGCGCACGATGATGGTTACTGCGAGCTCCGGTATGCGTCCCTCGACCCCGAGGAACTGGATGATCGTAGCGTATGGCAGGACCGAGTACACGAGAAGTGCGATGATCATGACCATCAGCATGAACGAAGTGCCGCAGCGGACGTGCTTGGTTGAGTGCGATTGAATGACGGCGGCGTCCAGCGGAAGGCCGCGCTCGTAAGCGTGTATGGTCTTGTGCTCAGCACCGTGATAGGCGAAGAGCCTCTGGATGTCCTCCATCCGGCTGATGACCATCACATAGAGCAAGAACGCCGCGAGCTGAATCAGTCCGTCGACGAAGTTCCAGGTGAACGACCTTTCGGTGACCGATCCGACCATCCAATTGGTAAGCGTGGCGGGAAGGACTATGAAGAGCAATACCGCCAGGCCGATCCCTAGCGCCATGGCAAAGATGATCTCCTTGGCGCCAAGCTTCTCCCCTTCATCGTCGCCGAACAAGGTGCTCGACACGTGGAAAGCCTTCATCGCTAGGGCCATGGTCTCCCAAAAGCCCCACATGCCTCTGATTACCGGTCGGCCGAGCCAAGGATGTGTGTCAACTGCGGTCTTAAGGTCGTGGTCCTCGACGTGGATCGATCCATCCGGCGCGCGAACCGCCACCGCCCAGTTTTTCTTGCCGCGCATCATGACGCCCTCGATGACCGCCTGGCCACCGATGTGGGTGTGGGCGACCTTCCCTATCGCGCATTCCTCAGTCACGTCTGGGGGCTCTCTCGTATGGTGACCCGCAAGTCATCTTGCCCTCACGGCAGGCACCGCGTCGGCACGATGCGCCCGCATCCATGAAGATGTAAGGTGCGGTCGCCTCGGCAAGTTGAAGCATACGCGATGCCAACTCCCGGATCTCCCATTGCGCCCTCTTGCAGCAGCGAAGCTCGAAGAAGTGCAGTAGCTCGCGGATGTTCATGCTCACGACGATCTTCGTCTCCATGGCGTTGGGGAGGAGGTAGCGGGCGTCCTCGGGGGAAAGCCCTGCCTCGATGAGCTCGCGATACGCGCGAAACGCAGCATCGCAAGCGCCGAGGAACCTCTCGCGCACCTCAGGATCGCTCTCGACCGCCGGGGGGACTATGAACGCCGGGGTCGAGTCGTAGGAGACATACCGCTGCGACTGCTGGTTGTAGCTCGCCAGCCGATGCCGGACGAGTTGGTGGGTCAGTGCCCTGCTGACCCCTTCGATGGCAAAAGCGTACGTCGCATGTTCGAGTGCCGAGAAGTGCCCGGACGTCATGATCGTCCGAAGGACCTTCGTGACGGCTTGGTCCGGCATCTCTTCGAGCAGCTCAGCGGCGCCCACCGGCGCATAGCACAGCCGCGCGGCAGCAGCTACCGCGCGCTCGGGGTTCTGGGTGTGGAACAGCAGGCGTACATCCATGCGGAGCGATGAACCTCCGATGTCAGACAGCGTCCTCGCCTGTGGCTCCAGCGGCAGCCTCGCCTGACTCCACTGCGGCTTCGGTCTCGAACTTGGCAGCCTTGGCAGCACGCTTGGCCTCTTTGGCCTCGCGAACGCTCTTGGCGTTCATCGCAGCCTCTTCGGCGGCCTTCTGACGCGCCTCGCGCTCGACGGCCTCCTTCTCAAGCACCGATGCGGCAGCGTTGCCGAACTTGTTGGAGAACCTCTGGACACGTCCGCCGGTGTCTACGAACTTCTGCTTGCCCGTGTAGAACGGGTGGCACGAAGAGCAAAGCTCGATGTGGAGCTCGGGCTTCGTGGAGCGGGTCTCGACAGTCGAGCCGCATGAACACCGGACCACAGCGGTCGAATATTCGGGGTGGATTCCCTTACGCACTGACGCTCACCTCTTTCGAAAACGAAACGCATCCGGTTTCCGACCGGACGCAGATAGCCGAAGCAGGATAACATGCGAAGGCGGCCGTGTCGACCGCCTTCGGGAGTTGCGGAAGCATCACAAACTGGGGGGCTGGTTGACAAAGATGTGGACTCGTCCTTCAGTGAGGTTACCAAACCGAGAGAAGAGAGGAGTCCGCATGTCTATGATAGTCCGTATCGAACTCGGTGTGCTAGAGATCGAGCTTCCAGAAGAAGTGACTTGTGCACAGCTCGA
>JAMDCK010000032.1 GCA_023488435.1 Actinomycetota bacterium | reverse complement strand
CCACTCAAGTTGAGGTATTGACACGCCGATGAACGGGGTACATAGTACTTGCTATATCATCCCCGCTGGATCAGCTTTCGGGCCTCTGGCGGGGTCAGTCTTTTCTGGGGGGTAGTTCATGGGGAATGTGTCCATTCCGGCGGTACTGAGAGCGCATGTGTTCTTCGATGGACAGAACCTGTTCAAGACTACGAAGTGAATCGCCCCGGGTTCACTGGAGACCTGATTCCTTGAGTCCGACTGTATCGTTCGCGGCTCGCTCAAGCCAGTAGAGACCTTCGTATTCCGCCGGCGGAATGTCGCCGATCGGCTCGAGCAGCCGGTGGTTATTGAACCAGTGCACCCACTCAAGCGTGGCGAACTCGACGTCCTCTATGCCGCGCCACGGACCCTTCCTCCTGATCACCTCGGTCTTGTACAGGCCGTTGATCGTCTCGGCGAGCGCGTTGTCGTAGCTGTCTCCTTTGCTGCCGACGGAGGCGACGGCGCCCTCCTCTTCAAGCCGTTCGGTGTAGCGAATCGATAGATATTGAACGCCGCGATCGGAGTGGTGCACCACACCCTCGGCCCCGCCGCGTGCGTGCACCGCCATCTCCAGCGCGTCGAGTGCGAGATCTGAACGAAGCGAACTCGACACGCGCCAGCCGACTATCATGCGCGAGAACACATCGGTGACGAACGAGACGTAGACGAATCCGCTCCAGGTCGCGACGTAGGTGATGTCTGCGACCCAAAGCTCGTTGGGGCGGATCGCGACGAACTTGCGATCGACGAGGTCCGCGGGCCTGTCGGCCGCAGGGTCGGCAATCGTGGTGACCTTGTATCCACCCCGCTTCACGCCCGAAAGTCCCAGCTCACGCATCAGTCGTGCGACCGTGCAGCGCGCCACTGGGACACCTTCGCGCTTGAGCTGAATCGCCCCGGGTTCACTGGAGACCTGATTCCTTGAGTCCGACTGTATCGTTCGCGGCTCGCTCAAGCCAGTAGAGACCTTCGTATTCCGCCGGCGGAATGTCGCCGATCGGCTCGAGCAGCCGGTGGTTATTGAACCAGTGCACCCACTCAAGCGTGGCGAACTCGACGTCCTCTATGCCGCGCCACGGACCCTTCCTCCTGATCACCTCGGTCTTGTACAGGCCGTTGATCGTCTCGGCGAGCGCGTTGTCGTAGCTGTCTCCTTTGCTGCCGACGGAGGCGACGGCGCCCTCCTCTTCAAGCCGTTCGGTGTAGCGAATCGATAGATATTGAACGCCGCGATCGGAGTGGTGCACCACACCCTCGGCCCCGCCGCGTGCGTGCACCGCCATCTCCAGCGCGTCGAGTGCGAGATCTGAACGAAGCGAACTCGACACGCGCCAGCCGACTATCATGCGCGAGAACACATCGGTGACGAACGAGACGTAGACGAATCCGCTCCAGGTCGCGACGTAGGTGATGTCTGCGACCCAAAGCTCGTTGGGGCGGATCGCGACGAACTTGCGATCGACGAGGTCCGCGGGCCTGTCGGCCGCAGGGTCGGCAATCGTGGTGACCTTGTATCCACCCCGCTTCACGCCCGAAAGTCCCAGCTCACGCATCAGTCGTGCGACCGTGCAGCGCGCCACTGGGACACCTTCGCGCTTGAGCTGCTTCCACACCTTGCGAGCGCCGTAGCAGCCGTCGTAGCTTTCGGAATACACTCGCTCGATCTCGGGCTTGAGCTCGGCATCGCGCAGCGCTCTGGCCGACGGCTCACGCGTCTTGGCGGCGTAGTAGGTTGAAGGGGCGATCGGCAAGACCTCGCAGATCGGCTCGACCCCGAAACGGTCGCGGTTAGCGTCGATGTAGTCGACTACCTCTTCTGTCGGCGGTCGAGCTCCGCCCCGAAGAAAGCCGCAGCGCTCTTCAAGATCTCGTTGGCGCGCCGAAGCTCGCGGTTCTCGCGCTCTAGCTCCTTCATGCGTTCGCGCTCGCTGCTCGTAAGACCCGGTCGCAGTCCGTCGTCGGTCTCGGCTCGCCTGACCCAGAGACGAAGCGTCTCCGGCGTCATGCCGAACTTGTCCGCGATCGACTTGATCGCCGCCCACTGCGAGTCGTATTCGGGCGTGTGCTCGAAGACCATCCGGACGGCTCTTTCACGCACTTCTTGTGGGTACCTCGTCTGTCTGTTCATGACCCCATCCTCTCAAACGACGGGGTCTCCGGGAATCCCGGGGCGATTCACTAAAGGCTCGCTACTGCGACCGGGCTGCTCGGTAAAAAGAGGGCCGGACGGGCCGGCGAAAAGGAAGAAAGCGGTTGTGGAAAGCGCGGCAACTAAAACGGCTAGGATGGTGATGGAAAGCACCGGCCTGGCTCGTACTCGAGTTAGCAGACCCGCAGTTTGTGAGCCTGATGTGCTCTCAGTTTGTGTCGCACGCGAGTCCAATTACCACCCCCAGGCGTTGCCGCCCCCATAGTGAGTATGACTCGTACTCTACATATAGACAGCTGCGCGGTGCAAAACATAAATTGGAGCGCGTAAGAATTTGGGGGGGTCCACTCTCAGTTCATGGGATTGAACATCGCGCGGAACGGCTGACGGGTCGAAAGCGGCATCAGGTGTCCCGCCGGTGGTTCATATCCCTTACCGTCTGAGTGTACCATCTCGTATCCCGATCCGTAGCGGCGCTTCTCGAGAATCGCCGCTTGCCGGTTTCGATCCTTCTTTCTGAACGACACCTCCCGCACCGGCACAGGAAGCTTCTCGCCCGATGCAAGCGTGGCCCTGATACGCGCCACGTCGCTTGCGCCCTCTCTGGACCACGCCCCGCCCCACACCTTCATCCGGGCGGCGTAGAGGTGTGCCTGGGTCCCCTCCATCGTCCCCATGCTCGGTGCGTCGGCCTCTATCGAGGCGCGGTTGTTCTTGATGTAGCCGATCAGCTGTCGCGTCTTGGCCTCCTCACCGAAACCGATGTCCAGGCGCAAGCGGAGCACCTCGAGCAGCTCGTCGATCTTGCCGGCGTAGAGCATCTCGAATAGCGGAGCGGCGTCTTGCGGCTCTGGAAAGGCCGTCTTGATCGCGCGATTCAGATGCCAGGGATCGAGCTTGTGGACGATCTTTGGCCCGTGCAGGTGATCGGCCAGATCGCCGCACCATTTCGCGCCGTCGCTTCCCTGTGTAGCAGCGCTTGAGCGAAGGAAGCGAGTAGTGGCCGGCCAAGTGTGCCACGCCCTCCTCCCAGAAACGCTTCGGGCCGCCCACGAGGGCGTGGTGCACGACTCCGACGCGTCTACCTGCTTTCTTGTCCTCGTAAGCACACAGCGCTTTGACCTCGACACCTCGACCGCGAGCCCGCTGAAGCGCCACCCAGATCCCGTCAGCCTCGACCCTGAGCCCTGAGATGCCGGAGGTGGCTACCGCCTCCGGCTTCAACAACGCCGTCTCGCGATTCGCCGGCCTGCAGCAGGGCCTCACAGGTTCTTGATGAGCCCCGAGCGAACGGTCGCGCTCAGCCGGTCGACCATCGTGACGAGCAGTAGGAGCACCGCGAGGAGTGGGAGCATCTCATCGTAGCGGAATAGCCTCATCGCCAGGTCGATCCGCTGACCGAGACCGCCCGCGCCCACGAACCCCAGCACCATCGCCGCCCGGATGTTGCACTCCCACTGGTAGAGCGTCACGGACACGAGCGGACCGATCGCCTGGGGCAGGACCCCCCACACGAGGACTGCCGGGGCCCCGGCACCAGCCGCCTGCAGGGAGTGGACCGGCACCGGATCGACCGATTCGAGCGCCTCGGAATAGAGCTTGCCGAGGAGACCCGCACTATGGACGGTCAGCGCGAGTACTCCCGAGAACGGCCCGAGCCCGACTGCGGCGATGAACATCAAGGCCCACACGAGGTCCGGGATCGTCCGCATCGTGTTTAGGATGCTACGGGCAACGTGGTAGGAGAACAGCCGCACCCGGGTCCCCGCGCGGCCGCGCCCCCCAGGAGCAGCCGCGCCGGGAGCACGCATACCGAACGCGGCGAGCGGCATAGCGATCGCAGCACCGAAGACCACCCCGAGAAGCGACATCTGCACCGTCTCGATCGCCGGCCCGACAAGGCCCAGTAGGTAGGCGGAGGACATCTCCGGCGGGAACAACCCGGCCAGGAAACGCGCTATCTGGGTGCGGCCATCGGCCCCGAACAACCGTGCCGGATCGACGCCGGCACCGCGTGCGCTCCACACCACGAGCACCAGTACCGCGGACGGCCAGACCAGGCGCGAAAGCGAGCGGGGCCTCACGCAGCGCGCCCGCTCCCGTAGACCTGTCCGACGATCTCTTCGGACAGGGTGTCCTGCGCGCCGTCGAAACACACCTGGCCGTCGCGCAACGCGACGATCCGGGGGAAGTGTCGGCGCGCTTTCTCCACATCGTGTACCGAGCACAGCACGATCGCCCCGCGTTGGGCCTCTGCAGCCAACAGGCCGAGGATAATGTCGGCGGTCGCAGGATCCACTGAGGCGACCGGCTCATCGGCGATGATCAATCTGGGCGACTGGAGCAGAGTCCGTGCGACCGCCACCCGCTGGCGTTGCCCGACGCTCAGCTCGCCGATGCGATCGTGCTCGCGACCTTCGAGGCCGACCCGTCCGAGCACCTCTGCGACGCGCTCGAGTTCCGCCCCCGTAGGACCCAGCAGAACTGACGCAATCACCTTGGCCGGGCCCCATGCGTGCATCTCTCCCCCGATCACCGCCATCGCCCCGGAGATCGTGGTGGGAAGCCCGTGTTGCTGGTGGACGTATCCGATCGCCCCTTTGAATCCGCGCGCTCTCTCGGCAGCGTACAGATCGGCTCCGTCGAGAAGGACCCTCCCTGCCGAGGGGCGTGCGAGACGCGCCAGCGAGCGGAAAAGCGTCGACTTGCCGGCCCCACTCGGTCCGATGACCGCCACGGCCTCGCCCGGCGCGGCGGTCAGGCAGACATCCCGCAGCACCCACTCCCGGCCGGAGTAGGAGAAGCCCAGCCCGTCGACTGTGAGACCCCGATCCACTACTCCTCCGGATCGATCAGGCCGAGCGCTACAGCATCTTTACGCAGTTCGGCGTAGTCGTCCGCATCGACTGCCACGTAGGAGCGGGCACGTAGCAGATCGAGCAGCACCGGGTCGTCAATCGCGAGGAAGGCGTTGCGGATCTCGTCCTTCAGTTTGTCGTCCATGCTGCTGACCACGCACCACGGGTAGCCCTGGACCAGCACTCTGTCCACGATCTTGATACGGGACTCGTCGACCCTGCCGTCGGCAATCATCCTAGCCAGGATCCGGCCTTCGATACCACCCGCGGCCACCGTACCGTTCTCGACCGCCTTGGCGGTCGCATCGTGTCCACCGGAGTAGAGCACCTCGGCGATGGGAGCGAAGTCCTGCCGCCAGTCGTAACCCGCTTCGACGAGCATCTTGCGCGGATAGAGCGACCCCGAGGTCGATGCCGGGTCGCCGAAGGCGAAGCTCTTTCCCGCGAGATCGGCGAGAGTTTCGACCCCGCTGTCCACCCCGGCGATGATGACACTGTAGTACTCCTGGGTCCCGGTCTCCGCATCGATCTCGGTGACGATCGGCTCGAGCTCGACCTGCTGGAGCGCTTGCGCGTACGTCAAGCCGCCGAAGTAGGCCATGTCGAGGTGGCCCGAGACCATCGCCTGGACCACACCGGAGTAGTTGGTCGCGACGAACAGTTCGACCGGTCGACCAAGCGTGTCCTCGAGATACTCCCGGAGCGGTTCGTACTTGGCCTTCTGCTCTTCGGGGGCGATGTTGGGGATGAGCCCGACCCGTAGCGGTGACGCTTCCGATGCCCCCGGCCCTTCTGTCGGGCCCGAATCCGCCGGGGAACAACCCCCCAGAACGGAAGCGCCGAGCGCCGCGAGGACGAGCAGGACGACAGCCAGATTCGAACGCCTCATGGTATCACACTCCCTAATAATCACTATCCAGTGTGCCAATACTATATTCAGGAACACCGCCCGTCAATGCCGAGTAGACCTCGCGAGCGAGGTAGCGCTTCAGGCAACGGATGATCTCCGGCTTGGAGAGACCCTCGGCGGTCCGCCGCTGCGCATACGCACGGGTGCGCTCGTCGTGTGCCAGACGCATGATCACGGCCATATACAACGCTCGGTTCGCCTGGCGGTCCCCGCCGCGACTCAGGCGGTGCCTGTCCGTGCGTCCGCTCGAGGCGGGGATCGGAGCGACGCCGCACAGCCGCGTAAAGGCGGCTTCCGAGTGCATGCGCTCGATGTTCTCGCCCGCGGTGAAAAGCAGGCGGTCCGCATGGTCCACGCCGACGCCGCACTGGGCCATGGTGCGGGGTGCCGCCTTGCGCACTAACCTCGATTCTCCACGAAGATCTCGAGATTTGTGCTTGAAATGAAAGACGGTGACCCTCTGGCTGGGATAATGGTAGTTGCGACACCGCCATGAACCCAACAAGAAAGATCACCGTATCTATGAAGGCTACCACGGCTCGCCTCCCTGTTGAAGTCACCTGCGATGCCGAGGATCTTACGTCTCGTGCCGGTACCGCTCTGCCTCACGATCCTCGATATCGATGCCACAGCTATGCCGCCGAGCACGAGCACGTCGGTCACGCCTGCCATCGCTGCCTGCGTACCGGCGGTGATGCCTCTCGTGGGATGCGCGAGGTACAGCGGCGAGCGGTGCTGCGGCAAGGGCATCGGGGAAGTTCGCGCCGGTAGCCACGAACGCCGTACCGTCAAAGGCACCTCCCTTGACCTCGATGACGCGTGCGGCTACGGCATCCGCCGTCTTGTAGCGGTCATCACCCTTGATGCGCTCGACGTTCGTGTTGCCTAGAAGCGTCTTCGATGTGCGGCCGGGAAGGCCAGTGCGGTCAGGCACTCCTCGATGTGTTCGTCGATCGCGCCGGCGACCTTGGGGTGCGTCGGGCGCCACTTGTCGGCGATGCGGGCGGCCACAGTAGGCGCGGCGGCCCGATCGCTCGCGGCGAACACCTCACGCAGATCGGCGACGAACTCCTTGCATCTGGCGAAGGCGATCTTCTCCGTCAGATCCCGGGTGAAGTGCACCAGGCAGCGCTGCCAGCTCGCTCCCTGGAAGTGCCGGGCAACTGCGGCCTTGAGTCCCTCGTGAGCGTCCGAGGTGACGAGCACGACCCCGGAGAGCCCGCGGGCCTTCAGGTCGGCGAACAGCTCCTCGTAGGTGGCGCGGCTCTCGGTGTCGGCGACGCGCACGTCGAGCGTCTCACGGTACCCGTCGCTGCGGACCCCGTAGGCGATCAGCACACCGGCCGAGACCACGCGCGTCCGCCTCGGCGCACCTTCTCGTAACGGGCGTCGACGAACAGGTACGGCCATGCGCACTCGCCCAAAGGACGGCTCCTCCACGCGCGGTGAGTTAGTGAATCACCATGACGGGGCACTTAGACAATCGAGTGACTTTGTCCGCAGTGCTCCCGATAAGTATTCTGCTTAGGCCGGTCAATCCAGTAGTTCCCAAGATGATGAGGTTCACCTTCTCTCGTTCGGCAACCTTGAGGATCGTCTCGCTCGCCCTTCCATGCTCCATCAAGGTGGTCACCCTCACGCCTTGATCTTCTCCGAGTGTTCTGGCTATCTCAAGACCGGCCTCGGCCATGAGAAGCGACTCTGGTTTTCCGATTCTGTCGTAGTATTCGGTCAATATGCCATGAACATCTACGGACTCATCCACTACGTGCTTGTCTGATCCCAATTGAGCAAGCACGTCGTACCCTCGCGCACCTACGTCAACCAACGTGGTGTTGACGCTGAGTGCGAGAACCTCTGCGTCCTTCTCCCGCGCCATCTCTATGGCATGCCTGATCGCACGTATCGACGGCTCCGAGCCATCGGTCGCGACCATGATCTTCTTGATCTTCTCTATCTCAGTCATCATGCTCTGCCGCCTCCTCCAGAAACTAAGTGGACTGCGTCCCCTTCTTTCAAGACCTCGCTTAGCATCGGTGCCTTCAGACCCGGCCACCACATCTGTGGATTTGCGACGACTCCTATATGAGCGCGGGAATCCCGGGGACCAGTCCCGCAGCCGCCATCGCAACCGTGCATATCAACCACATTGCAAGCGGTATGGCGACGCGGTCAACGGGTACCAGGCTTCTTGTCCTCTCGGCGTCCCCGAGTACGCCACTGTTATCAAGCAGCATCGCCAGCGACCATCCGAACACCGGGTTGATAAGCGCTGAGCCAAATATGCATAAACCGGCGCCCCAGGAATCCATTTTGGTCTGAATCATCTGCATGCCGGCTTCGAGTAGCGGCAGAAACACCCCAACAATCAGGGCGACCCTGAGCATCGGCGGCCACACTGCCATGTCCATCGGGTACCCGATGAGAGACGCAAGAACACAGCCAATTCCTGTCAATATCGCGCCTGCGGGAATCGGTCGCCTGGCGATTCCTGCAGGGATTATGTACGTTCCCCACGACGACGTGAGATTTCCGCCCCCGAGAACGCTTCCAACTGCTTGCCGCACAGAGCAGACGACCATCGTGTCGTCGACATGCATGAACACTCTCTCTGATCCCTTTGGATAGTTCACTTCCTGGAAGATGCGGTGACTCAGGAAGTCGGGGGGCCACATGGCGATCGCGAGTATGGCAAACGGCAGTACCGCAATGAAATGCCCAAGGTCCGGCATCCCCAGCATCCAGCCGGTCCCCTCTCCCCACCAGTAGAACGGATTCAGGTTCGGAATGCCTGGCGAGGTCTTGAACTCAAAGGGCGCACCCATAGACAGTGCGACAATGACCGCAAAGAAGGAGCATAAGGGTATCGCCATCCATCTCTTACCTATTCTTGCCAAGTACGTGTATACGATGATCGTCACGAATATGACGACAAGAAACACCAGCTCGAGCCCGAGTGGTTTTGCCCATGCCCTCAATGCATCTATCTGTCCTAGCAGCCCCGTTAGTCCCAGAAACACAAGCAGTCCCCCGCGCACGCCGACTCCAGTGAGGTTTACTAGTCTTGACCCACCCTTCATCAATCCAAGCATCAGCCCGAATACCCCGACCATCACACCAAGGGCAAGAGGATGGCCCCCGGCAAGAGCGATGAGACCGATCAAAGGGAGCATCGGTCCATGGCTTCCCGGAAGATTCACCCGTGGATTCAGAAATCCGCTGACGGGAATAACGAAGAGCAGTGCTGCGATCAGCATCTCGAATCTGACGTTTTCCACCACGAACTCCGGCGTAAGACCAAAGCCGGCTGCAAATGCTGAGACTATCGCCGTCACCATGACGATCTTCCCGATCGTCCCGGATATCGCAGGGACGATATCCTCGACTTCAAAATTGAAGTCTCGCCCCGGAAGGTTGAGAGCCCATCGCTTGGGTCTCATTGTCTTGAGTTCATTCTCCAGGTATTCATCCCTTGTCGCGAATGAACTCTGTGGTCTACGAAGATTCCTATACGTGTCTTCTTCTGCCACCTGGTCGACCCTCCATTCGACACGAGCGATTCCTGAGTGCTCAATGGGGTTGGAGTTGCCCCGCTCTTGTTGACACCTCAACTTCAGACAGCGACTGCTGCCTGAGCGTTCTCAGCTCGCATTGTCTCGTATTCGCTCGGCGAGAGATATCCCGATGCCGAGTGACGCCTATGCACGCCGCTACCAGGCGGCTGGGAGGACTGGCTGAAGGAGCTCACGATACCTCCTCGTCGCCGTTTCGTGGCGGTGCCTCCTTCTCACCCTGGAAGAACCTTGGGTTGGCCCCTCAACACCCGCAGCTCGGTTCGCTCCCGGTGAGCCATCCGTTGATGATCGCGGCGGCGCACCCCACCCCCGGCGTAAGCGCGATCGCATTGAACGCGCAGTTACGCGCGCATGCGCCACATTCCATGCACGCGCCCCGGTCGACGAGCACCGCCCGGCCACCCTCTATCGCGAACACCCCGTGGGGGCAGACCATGGCGCACTGACCGCACCCTGTGCACCGCTCAGCATCGTACTCGAGCGTGACGACCTCTTCGATGTAGCGCAGCGCCCTCACCCACCCATCACCGCGCCTGCCACGAGCACCGCGATGCCGACGACCACGCCGACTACCTGCACAGGGATCGCGCGGCGCATCTCCCACTCGACCCCGCTCGGCGAGGTGTACGTCGATGAGCCCGTGAAGTTCATGCCGACGAAACTCGCCAGCGCCGCCGAGACGACCGCCATGCCCCACAGCCATGCCGGACCACCGGCTAGCGTGAGCGCGAGCGCAAGCACGAGCGCCGTGACGGCCCCGGCTGTCGCCCCCTTGAGCGCGAACGCGCGACCGGGCAACCACGGCAGCAGCAGCGGGGTAAGCACCGCGCCGGCGATGACCGCGACCGTCGCGAAGAGCACGCCGGCCGCCGCCAGCGGGAAAGCCAGCGGCCACCACACGACCGAGAGCGCCCACGCTGCGATGAGGAGAGCCGCCGCCGGTGCGAGCACCTGCGGGCGCCAGAGCACCGAGAGCTCAACACCCATAACTTGCGCGCGGTCGGCCAGCCGGAACTCAACACGTCGCATCGCCTCGGTCGCCTTCATACCGGCGTCCAGGAACGCCGGGAGATCGACGGCGCGCACCGGCCCCCACACCACCGAGAAGCCGGTCTGCACGCGCACCTCGTGCGCCGCCACCCCGGTCGCTGCGAGTTGCGGCAGCACGAGTTTCGTGTGGCTCACCACCTGCGGGAGGTTGACCGTGCGCACTCGGCGTACCACCTCGGCGGTGCCAAAGACACCCTTGCCCGCCGCGCACCACACATTGATGCCGCGCGAGTCGATGACGAGCAGCCACGCGTCACGGCCCGCCATCGCGCTTCTCACCACATCGAGCGTGAGCTTGTAGTTGCCGGTGACGAGCACCGGCGCCGCGTCGTCGGGCTCGCCGATGGCGTAGAGCCCCGGGCGCACCCGGTGGCGGCTTCGGCCGATGTTTGCGCGCACGCGCAACGCGCCGAGACGGTCGGCCCGCGTGAGCTCAGTGGAGACTACTGGCACCGGCCCCATGAGCGTGACGACCTCGCCGCATTCGAACGGCTGTTGCCCGTACTCGTACTCCTCGGTCGCAAGGCCACAACACGACGCGCCCTGCGGCGGGCAACACTCGGACATCGGTCAACCTCCCTACCAGGAACCCTTTGGGCGGCTCCGCCGTACAAGTCTGTAGCCGTATGCGGACCTGCTACATGCTGATGCGCAGGGTGCTCAGACATCGCTAGCCGTCGAGCGCACGCATGATTTCGTCGTACTGGTCCTTGGTGATCTCACCACTGGCGAGTCTGCGCTTGGCGATCGCGACGGCCTCATCGTGTCCCGCCACTCCAGGAGGAGCGGCACCGCTGGCGGTAGGATGGTGCGTGGAAGCTCGCACTGCCCAGATGATAAGAAGCACGATCCCGGCGATGACCAGTGCGCCGAAGAAGAACAAGAATAACATTTCGAACCAGCCGAAACCGCCCATCATACCGTACCCATACCCTCGACCCATCATGGTGTCCAACTCCTTCAGTTAACGGGTGCGAGATGGAATATCAGCGCCCGTACCACTCGTCGTACCAAGCCTGCATTTTGTCGATCTCAACACTTTGCGCTTCGATGATCGATGACGTGAGTCTACGCATCTCAGGCCTATAGGAGACAGCGCCGGTCATCCGTGACATCATGATCGCCATCTGATGGTGGGGGATCATCGCTTCGATGAACGCTTTGTCGAAAGGCTCGGCGACCTCGAGGTCAGCCATGTTGATAGCGCCAGGGCCCATCATGCCGCCCATCATCGGGGACAAATCGTCGACATCAGGGACAGCGATGCCAAACCACTCCAGGTACCAGGTTCGCATCTGAGCGTTCTCGGCGGTCTGAGTCCGCTTGATGTCTGCCGCAAGCTGTTTGATCTCAGGATGTTCGGCTCGAGTGAGAGCGAGCTCTGCCATCTCGATCGCATTGTCGTGGTGAGGGATCATCTGCTCGATGAACATGGCATCCATCCCGCTGGCAGTTGCTGTACCAGAAGACACGGGAGGATGCACGTACGCTGCGGTCACAATGATGCCGAGCATACCGACGATCACCAAAACAACAGCAACCAAAGGTGTGGCAACTCTGTACACGGTCTGTCCTTCTGGGTGGTGTTACTACTGTATTCCCGGGACACGCCAATTGTACACCGGATGAGCGGAGCGGGGAAGCATCCAGGGTTAGGGGTCGATCGACAAATCTGAAGGGCTCACCCGCCTTTCTGCGAGTCAAGCCGGACGCCGCACTCGGGTAGTCGCATCCAGAGATGACCGAAGAGAAGTTGCTCTCGAGTCCGCCACTACGGCAGCTCAGCCCGTGCCCAGCCCGAAGAACCGCTCGAAGAACTCGCCGAGCTTGGCCAGCACGCGCTGCTTCTTGTTACTGTACCCGGCGTCGGGCGCAAACTTCGACACGGGTGGCAGCACCTTGGTGATCGCGGTCCCCGTCGTCTGTACGGCGCCGTCGCGAAAGGCCGTCGCGATGAACGCGCGGGTCTCATCGGGATGGAGTTCCTCGGAGGCGATGATCGCGGCAAGCTCAGCCTCTCGCCGGACACGGATGAACGCCTGCCACTCCTCATCGATCTCGCCGCTCACTGACACGGAATCGACGAACGCCTCAATGAGATCCTTTTTGTTGCGCAGGCTCAGGCTTGCATCGATGGCGCGGCTGATCGAGGCGCGGATCTCCGTGTCGGTGCCGTCGCTGTCCGCCGCTCGCCACTTCTCAACGAGCATAAGTATGTAGTCGACGTTGATTTCGACCTGTTTTATGAGCTCGATCTCAAAGACGATGTCGTCGTTGATCGGCTCCTTGTCGGCCTCGGCCTTCCCGCGGTACTCGGCATAGAGATCGAGGTACACGCTGCGGTAGTCCTGGTTCTGGCGCTCGGTGAGGATCTCGCTTCCGGCGAAGTCGTCGAACGACGTGAGGATGTTCTGCAGCCGCAGTATCGCCCCGAACAGTCCGATGAACTCCTTTTGCGCCGTCTCTCCCACGATCGGCGTCCCGAGCGGAAAGCGCTCGAGCAAGCGCGCGACTTCCTCCGTGTACTCGGCGTAGTACTCGGCGTATGGCTTGAGCAGCACGATTCCGCAAGCGTCCTTGTTGCCGAAGAGCGCGATCGCGTCGTTCGTTTCCTGCTCCAGATCGCGGAAGGAGATGATGTTGCCGTAGGTCTTCACCGAGTTGAGGATGCGGTTGGTGCGCGAGTACGCCTGGATGAGGCCGTGGGCGCGCAGGTTCTTGTCGGCGAAGAGCGTGTTGAGCGTGGTGGCGTCAAAGCCGGTGAGGAACATGTTCACGACGATGACCATGTCGATCTCTCGGCTCTTCAGGCGCAGCGAGAGGTCCTTGTAGTAGTTTTGGAACTTGTCGGCCGAGGTGTCAAAGCTCGTGTTGAACATCGCGTTGTAGTCGCGGATCGCCTCTTCGAGGAAGTCCCGCGATGACTGATCCAGAGCGTCAGTCTCGAAGCCCTCCTCGTCGAGGTAGTCGTCGACCGCTTCGTTCGCGGCGTACGAGTAGATGATGCCGACTGTGAGCCTGCGGTCGGACGGCAGGTCCTTTTGCTGGTCCTTGAACTCGAGGTAGTAGCGCTTGGCCGCCTCGATCGAAGCCGTGGCGAACAGCGCATTGAAGCCGCGCAACCGCTTGCCGGCGAGCGCGTAGTGCTCCGCGCGCTTCGTCTTTTGGTCAAAGTGCGCAAGCGTGTAGGCCGTGACCTGCCCGATGCGCTCGGGAGCCAGCAGCGCCCGCTCGGTATCGATGGCAGCGACCTGCGCATCAGTGATGTGATCGGGCAGCCTGATCGTGTTGACGTAGTCGATGCGGAACGGCAGCACGTTCTTGTCGGTGATGGCGTCGACGATCGTGTAGGTGTGCAGCTTCTCGCCGAACGCCTGCTCCGTCGTCTTGAGCTGGGGGTTGCCACCCCTGCCTGCGTTTGCCAAGAAGATCGGTGTTCCGGTGAATCCGAACAGGTTGTAGCGCTTGAACGCCTTCGTGATCGCGGCGTGCATCTCGCCGAACTGCGAGCGATGACACTCATCGAAGATGAGCACGATGTGGCCCGAGTAGATCACGTGGCCCTTGTTCGCGGCAATGAAGTTGGAGAGCTTCTGAATCGTCGTGATGATGATGCGGGCGTTGGGGTCTTCGAGCTGCCTTTTGAGGACGGCCGTCGAGGTGTTCGAGTTGGCAGCGCCCCTCTCGAACCGGTCGTACTCGCGCATGGTCTGGTAGTCGAGGTCCTTGCGGTCAACGACGAAGAGCACCTTGTCCACACTTTGCAGCCGGCTCGCAAGCTGCGCCGTCTTGAAGCTCGTGAGCGTCTTGCCTGAGCCGGTGGTATGCCACACGTACCCGCCGGCGGCTGCGGTGCCGAGCTGCCGGTAGTTGGTGGAGACGTCGATCTTTTGCAGGATTCGCTCGGTCGCGACGATCTGGTACGGCCGCATCACGAGCAGCATGCGATCGGCGGTGAGCACGCAGTACTTGGTGAGGATGTTCAAAAGCGTGTGCTTGGCGAAGAACGTCTTCGCGAACGCGGTGAGCTCCGGGATGGCGCGGTTTGCGGCATCGGCCCACCACGAGGTGAACTCGAAGGTGTTCGAGGTCTTGCGGGCCCGCTTGGATCCCGCGGCCTCGCGCAGGTGCTGGTGACGGACGGTGTTCGAGTAGTATTTAGTGAGCGTGCCGTTGCTGATCACGAAGAGCTGCACATACTCGAACAGGCCTGAGCCCGCCCAGAAGCTGTCGCGCTGATAACGATCGATCTGGTTGAACGCCTCGCGGATGTCCACTCCTCGGCGCTTGAGCTCAATGTGGACCATGGGCAGGCCGTTGACGAGCACCGTCACGTCGTAGCGGTTCGCCCTGACCGCGCCGCCCTCGCCTTCGGCGGCCTCGTACTGATTGATGACCTGCAGCCGGTTGTTGTGGATGTTCTTCTTGTCGACGAGCGAGATGTTCTTCGTCGTGCCGTCATCGCGCCTCAAGATCTGGACGTGGTCTTCCTGGACGCGCGCCGTCTTCTCGACGACGCCCTCGTTGGCGCCCGCGATGCGCTCGGTGAAGAATCGCTCCCACTCGGCGTCACTGAAGATGATGTTGTTGAGCGCCTCGAGCTGCGCGCGGAGGTTGGCGATGAGGTCAGCCTCGCTCGTGAGCGGCAGAAACTCGTAGGCTTGGGACTGCAGGAGGCGGATGAGCTCGCGCTCCAGCGCCGCCTCGGACTGATAGGCGGTCTCCTCGAGCGTTTCCGGGAAGTACTCGGCGACGACCGTGCTCTCCGCGCTCACGGCGATCGGGTCGTAGCGTGTGGTTCGGGCGTCGGTCATGTGCTCTCCCCGAAGCCCTGCATCGCACCGCCGATGAGAACATACCGGTTCGTGTACGCGCTGAAGTGATCGCGGAAGCGCTCCAAGCCCGTTACCACGGCAGTCCCTCCAGCAGTCGCCTCAACGTGCCTTGGACGCGCTCATCCGGGTCGTCACGGAACGAGAGGACCAGAGAAAGGGGATCGACGACGCCACCTTCAGAGAGAGGCCCCGGGTCGTACGACCAGACCTCGACCGTCGAGGATTCCGCCTCCTCCGCCATCAAGGGCCGACCTCGCACTATCACGGCTTCCCCTGCCTCCAGCTCTCGCGCGGTCTTACGACTCACGGCGAATGTCGGAGTGTGCGGTTCGGCGAGCATGGTCTGTCGCGACAAGGCGCTCACTCCGGCAGGGAAGCAGTCTCCAGAGAAGATCGAAGGCTCGCCAAGGAGCATCAGCCGTCTCAGCACCGGGGTTCGCAACCAGTCCTGCGCCGTCTCCCAGAGCTCGCGGGCCCCTTTGCGCAAGCGGACCTCTTTCGTGCGCCCCACCTTCTGTGTACTGACCAGCCCATGGGCCTTGAGCTCGGCTACCGCCCGGCTCGCAGTCATCAGGCTCTGGCCCAGAATCGGCGCGAGATCGCTGGCTGATCGGGCATGTCCCAGGTCGTCCGAGTGCAGCAACAGATACAGAAACATCGCCTGCGCCGATGGGCGCAACGCATCCCGCACCTGAATCGACTGTCTGGAGCGTGACCTGAAGTCGAGCCCATGTTGAGGCAGGTAGAGTTGCGTACTTGGAACGACGAAGGAGATGCCATTTTCGATGAGACGCCTGCGCGCGTAGGATGGCAGCCGGTCGAACACGACCACCTGTGCGCCCGGCCAGCGCTCGGCGATCGCGAACAGGTTCTTCTCGACTGCGGCCGGTGTGGGTTCATCATGCGCAAACAACCAGAGCGTACGCCTCCCACCCAGGTCTCCCTGCAGCATGAAGTAAGCGCTCGTCAGGTAGCGAGGCAACGCGTGGGCTTCCGGCCACGGTTGCAGCTCCAGCGGCGCATGCAGAGTCTCGGCGACATAGGACTTCGCCGCCGCAACAAGCCCGTCGTGTATGTTGCGCGCCTCATTCATTGATAACATCCAAACAGCACACTAACACGCACGATGTTAGTGTGCAATACCAATGTTATTACGTATCGAGCACGCACTGATCTAATTTGTCATCGCAAGCACTGGCGTCCCCCTACTCCACCCCGCGGTTCTCCCAGTCACCGTAGGGGGTCCCCGTCAGCATTGACTCATTCGCTCCCACATGGCATCTCTCCCACCTTTGACACAGCGAATCTCGCCCTTATCGCGCAACGCTCCGAGCACACGTACGATCGTGGGTCGGCTAACGCCCGGGCAGGCACGCTCGACTTCGGCGTAACGGAACGTCCGCGGCATGCGGTGAATGCACTCGATGACCATGTCGCGCTTGGCCCCGCGTCCGCGACCCAGCTGCCCGACGCTCCGCTCGAAGTCCACGTAAGCAGCGATGAGCACCCCGTGGGAGTACTCGAGCCACGGCACGAGGTCGTGTGCTCCTTCGTGCCAGCCCGCAGAAGATGCCTCGAGCGCCTCGTAGTACGTGTCCTTACTGTCCTCGATGATCCTCTCGAGTGAGATGTACCTGCCGACGTTGTACCCGTGCTGGTGCAACAACATCAGGTTCATGATCCGGGAGAGTCGCCCGTTCCCGTCCGTAAACGGGTGGATGCACAGGAAGTCGAGGATGAAAGCAGGCGCCGAGATGAGCGGTTCTACCCGGCCCTCCAGCGCGGTGCAGCGGTAGCTTGCAGCCAGATCGGTGATCGCTGTCTCAACCAGATGCGGCACGACGGGTGAGAACCTCACGCGGTGCGTCCCATCCGCCAGCACATCGACGATGTCGTTCTCCGTGCGCTTCCATGCGCCGCCGAGCATCGCGGTGTACTGGAACATGTCGCGGTGCAACTGCAGAATCAGCCCAGCCGAGACCTCCATGCCGAGCGCGTTCGCGTGTACTGCGGCAAGAGCATCTCGATAGCCTGCGATCTCCTGCTCGGAGCGGTCTGCTGGAAGGGTCTTCTCAGCGGCAAGCTGAGCTACGCGGCCCGCGGCGGCAGTCACACCTTCGATCCGATTCGACGACTCGATGCTTTGCACGCGCGCGACGTCGCGCAGGGCGCTCAGAACCTGCGGTGACTGACGCTCGAAGAGCTGCTGCTTGCCCTTGTACTCGCCGAGCAGACCGATGGAGCGCACCATTCTCCAGCAGTCTCGATTCCGGTGCGGGAACCGATTTCTCGGCCTACGCCTGCACCCACAGCTGCGGATGCGCATGCGGCCGAAGCCGCTTCGGTGCCAGTTGTTCCTATGGTTGGGTCGGTCACTCCGATCTGTCCCAAGTGCGGGGTGCCCATGGTTCTACGGACCGCGAAGCGCGGGGCTCAACAGGGTAATCGGTTCTACGGGTGCGCAAACTACCCGTCTTGTCGGCAGACGAGGTCGGCTTGATACGGCATCGGCGTCTCGGCTGAGTTCAAATCAAGCCGTTCGTGTTCTCGTTGGGGCCGCGTCTTGATGCCAGCCGCGCTTGAACGAAAGTACCCGAACGCCGCGTATTCGCTGAAGTGGCAGTGGGTGTTTCCGCAGGAGAGAAGGTGGTGCGACCGCAAACTAAAGGTGCAGGGCAGGCAGGGTGTCATAGCCTGAGACATTCGTTCGCCGCGCACCTGCTCGAATCCGGCTACGACATCCGGACGATCCAGGAACTCCTCGGACACAAAAGCGTGAGCACGACGATGATCTACACCCATGTACTCAACAAAGGTGGCCGAGGAGTGCGCAGCCCGCTGGACGGCGGATGAATAAAACGCGAACGATAGCACGCCACACGGCGCTTATGCAGACCCGATAATTGCGATATAATGATTACGCAGACTGGATAATCGCTGTTAGATGCACACACGGAGGCATGGGTGAAGGTGCTCTTCTGCAACGTAGGCTGGATGGAGTGGTACCGCGGCTTGACAGCGGGCGACCGCATTGTCGGGGGCGGTGCCTATGTGCAGGCTCAAGGAACCGGACATGAGGTCTGCAACTTCTACCCTGACGACGACACGCTCTATGGGTACGTGCAGGCCCCAGGCGCGCAAGTCGATATCGACCGCATCGGGGCCGGCAAGGGTGACAATCGCGTTGATGGCGTTCTCGTGGTTTGGACTGCGACACGACCCGGCGGAGGCACCGTAGTTGTCGGATGGTATAGAGACGCGACTGTCTATCGTGACTATCAGCGCTTCAATCGCGCACCTGAGGCGCAGCGAGACAACGGTATTGACGGTTTCAGGATCAAGGCGCCAGCCGCTTCCGCAACCCTGCTGCCGCTGGATGCGCGTGTTCTTCGGGTGCCACGGCAAGTCAAGGGCGGTATGGGTCAAAGCAATGTCTGGTATGCGGACTCGTCAGAGGCCGCTGAGTTTGTTTCGCAGGTTCGTCATGCTGTTGAAACGGGTGAGTTTCCGCGCGGCGCACGCGGACAGGCCCCGCGACAGAGCGATCCCGACCTGCGCGTGAAGGTGGAACAGGCTGCTATCGGCGCGTGCGCCACGCACTACGAGGACCTTGGCTACCAAGTCTGGAGCGTCGAAAAGGACAACGTGGGCTGGGATCTCGAGGCGGCAAACGGCGACACATCGTTGAGAATCGAAGTCAAAGGCCTGTCGGGATCCGTGTTCGGCATCGAGCTCACTCCGAACGAGTACGCTGCCTTCAATGCGCAGAAGCCGGACTACCGACTCGCAGTCGTGCTCTCCGCGCTCGACAACCCCAAGCTATTGGTGTGCCGTTACAGCGAAGAGTCGAATTCCTGGGTGAACGAGTCCACTAGATGCTCGCTACGTGTGCAAGAGAAACGCAGTGCTACGGTGTGGTGCGACTAGCGCGTGGCATCTAACCCGCGCATCCACGCCGACAAACCGCGGCGAACGCGGTAGCCTGAATGGGTGCGGGTCGGCCGCAGTTTGCGGGTGATGCGCACCACGTTGATATGAGATGACCGGTCAACCCCCGTTCGCTCACGGCGGTCTTGACCTTGGGTTTCGTGCAAGCGGGCGGACACATGGGTACGGCGCTCGACCGTGCTGATATCCGGGATTTCAACCCCACATCTCGGTCGGACCGGAGCTAAGCCTCCAACTAGGCGCGCGCTTACAGACGTCGCATAACGTGATCGAGGATCTCTCCGGAATCTGGCGCCCGCCCGCGTGCATGACGTCTACTACCGCGCAGGGCCGAGGTTGTCAGTCATCAGTCCCCAGACGAACCCGGAAAGCTCTCGTGCGGTCGCCACGACGGCGGTGTGCGCTCCTTTCCTCGCCGCGCACCGCCTGTGCGTGCCGGTAGGCCCACGCGGATTCCACGAGCACTCTTCGGATGTGGGCGTTGCCGGTCTTGGTGATCGATCCTTGATGTCTGCTCGCGGAAAGTCGCGCCACACCTCGAACCGGTGCAGCCTGGCGAGGTTTCGCTCGTCGATGCGGTCGGTCTTGACGCGAGAGCCGCTCCTTCGCGGGATGAGCGAGGGCGCGATCACGTCGCACTGAAAGCCCAGGGCCGAGATGAGCCGGTGCGTGTCGTAACCGGTCGGGCCGGCCTCGTAGCAGACGCGGGTCGATCCGGGGTCGTGGCGGCGCAGAAGGCGCCTGACCGCCTCGGGGGTGTTGGGCACCACCCGCTCGTCGATCTCGCCGGTATCTGCGCGCAGCACAGCTACCGCGATCGAGTCCTTGTGCACGTCGAGCCCGATGTGTGTAATCTGGTTCATGGCCGGTCCCTCCGTTTGTCGGCGCCGCGGGTCTGTTCCCGCGGACTGGAAGCGCGGTCGTGTCGGCGGTCGCTCCAGCAGTCTCGATTCCGGTGCGGGAACCGATTTCTCGGCCTACGCCTGCACCCACAGCTGCGGATGCGCATGCGGCCGAAGCCGCTTCGGTGCCAGTTGTTCCTATGGTTGGGTCGGTCACTCCGATCTGTCCCAAGTGCGGGGTGCCCATGGTTCTACGGACCGCGAAGCGCGGGGCTCAACAGGGTAATCGGTTCTACGGGTGCGCAAACTACCCGTCTTGTCGGCAGACGAGGTCGGCTTGATACGGCATCGGCGTCTCGGCTGAGTTCAAATCAAGCCGTTCGTGTTCTCGTTGGGGCCGCGTCTTGATGCCAGCCGCGCTTGAACGAAAGTACCCGAACGCCGCGTATTCGCTGAAGTGGCAGTGGGTGTTTCCGCAGGAGAGAAGGTGGTGCGACCGCAAACTAAAGGTGCAGGGCAGGCAGGGTGTCATAGCCTGAGACATTCGTTCGCCACGCACCTGCTCGAATCCGGCTACGACATCCGGACGATCCAGGAACTCCTCGGACACAAGAGCGTGAACACGACGATGATCTACACCCATGTACTCAACAAAGGTGGCCGAGGAGTGCGTAGCCCACTGAACGGCGGATGAAGAAGACGCGACCGATAGCACGCCACACGACGCGTGATGCAGACCCGGTAATCGAGATATAATGATTACGCAGACTGGATAATCGCCGTTAGGCGCACCGCCTCAACGCGTGCGCATGGAGCGCGTCACACCGTTGCGCTACGATGCACATGTACTACACGGGAGGGGGGCTAGTGGAACTCACGGATGCTGAAATTGCGCGGCTCGTCGGGTGCAGCAAGACGATTACGGATGCCCCGCGACGCGAAATGTTGGAAGAGAATGGACACCGACGCAATGACTTCAAGTGCACCGCGACCGACGGAGATGAACGGTTTCGGGTCTTCATGCGGCAGAATTCCACGTACGCAGACTCGTTCAGTGTGGGGCTCGCATACTTCCTCCCGGAAGGCGGCGAGATTATTCTTGTACGCTGCAATGGGCCCCACGGTGAGGTCGTTGATGATCCCATGGAGGGTAGCGCGAGTCCCCACTTCGGTTTCCACATTCATCACGCCACAGAGGACAATATCTCGAACGCACGCCTGCCCGAGGCTGGTGGCACGATCACGACGGAGTACGGCACGTTCGAAGATGCGATGGCGTACTTTGTGCAACTGTGCGGAATCACTGATGCGGACAAGTGCTTCCCGCATCTCGGAAACCCGACGCTGTTCTAGCTGGAGGCCACTGTGGACTATCTGAGCCTATTGAGGACCCAGTTCAACAATAGAGTGGACTTCCGGCCTCGCCAGGACGGAGTCCTGCAGTTGATCGCACCGCTATACCACGAGGATGGCGACATGATCGACATCTTCCTCGAAGAATCACCAATCGATTCAGCCAAGGTCAGGGTGTCTGATTACGGCATGACGCTCATGCGTCTCTCATACTCGTTCGACCTCAACACCCCAAACAAGGAGCGCATCTTCCAGCGGATCCTCTCTGAGAATCGTGTGCAGATGGATGGCGGTAGCCTGGTCTTGGACGTTCTCCCTGAGTATCTCCATCCGGCCATTCTGCAATTCGCTCAGACGGTGGCAAAGGTCTCGAACATGCGCCTGTATCGCCGTGAGGTTGTGCAAAACCTCTTCTACGAGATGCTGACGGAGTTCGTAGAGGAGTCCCTAGGCGAGTTTCATCCGAGCGAGAAGGCCCTGCCCATTCCCAATAGAGATGATCTCGAGGTCGACTTCCAGTTCGACCTCAGGCCCCATCCCGTGTACCTGTTCGGCGTCAAGGACGCCACCAAAGCGAGACTCGCCACAATCTCCATGCTGGAGTTCCAGAAGCAGCAGCTTCCGTTCAAGGGCTACGTTGTTCATGAGGACTTCGATGCGCTGCCCAAGAAGGATCGGACGAGAATAACGAGCGCTGCGGACAAGCAGTTCGTATCCCTTGATGACTTCAGAGAGAACGCTGAGCGCGTCCTTCGTCTCGAAGTAGCCTAGGAGCGTCGTCATCCACGGGGGGCTGAGTTCAAGTTTGAATCGCAACACACGGCCTTCCTGAGCGACTTCCTACGATTGTGCATAGCACTCCTCCGGGGTCTTGTAGCCGAGCCTCTTCCTGGGTCGTGAGTTGAGCTTCGCGGCTATCGCGTCGCAGTCGTCCGGGGTGACATACGCCATGCTGGTCCGCTTCGGCAGGTACTGACGGATCAGTCCATTCGTGTTCTCGTTGGGGCCGCGTCTTGATGCCAGCCGCGCTTGAACGAAAGTACCCGAACGCCGCGTATTCGCTGAAGTGGCAGTGGGTGTTTCCGCAGGAGAGAAGGTGGTGCGACCGCAAGCTAAAGGTGCAAGGCAGGCAGTGCGCCAAGCGGGCGTCGAGACGCAGGCAGGGTGTCATAGCCTGAGACATTCGTTCGCCACGCACCTGCTCGAATCCGGCTAACGACATCCGGAAGATCCAGGAACTCCTCGGACACAAGAGCGTGAGCACGACGATGATCTACACTCATGTACTCAACAAAGGTGGCCGAGGAGTGCGTAGCCCGCTGGACAGCGGATGAAGAAAACGCGACCGATAGCGCGCCACACGGCGCTTATGCAGACCCGATAATCGAGATATAATGATTACGCAGACTGGATAATCGATGTTAGGCACAATTGGCACCGGAGGGGAATGTGGACGTCAAAGAGGCGGTTCGAATCGCGCTGGAGTACGTGCAGGAGCTGTTCGCGGACGAGGAGATCACGCATCTGGGCCTCGAAGAGGTCGAGTACAACGTGACGATGGACGATTGGCAAGTCACAGTTGGCTTCTCGAGGCCCTGGGACTACCCAACTGGTAGTCTCGCCATCCTGGGGGCAGGGAGCACGCCGCATAGGTCATACAAGAGGGTGACCATCAAAGATGGCGCAGTTGTATCGGTGACTAACCGAGATCTGTAACCCCCGTGCGCCAACTCATCCTAGACTCCAATCTGCTCGTACTTCTGCTGGTCGGGCTCAAGAACCCGTCCCTGATCAAGCAGCACAAACGCACACGTGCATATACGGTCGAGGACTTTGATCTGCTGGTATCGCGTCTGGCCGGTTTCGATCGCATCCTCGTCACCCCGCACGTGCTCGCGGAGTGTTCCAATTTGCTCCGGCAGGTCAGGGAGCCGCTCTGTGAGCAGCTGACGTGCTGCCTCAAGGAGTTGATCGAGGGTAGTGGCCTGGACGAGACGCACGTCGAAGCTCGGAATGCTGCTGCGGCTGCAGTCTTCCCACGACTCGGCCTCACGGACTCCGCAATCCTGGAGATCGTTAGCCCCGACATTCCGTTGCTCACTGTCGACGTCGGTCTTTACGTGTCTGCCCTGAACACCCACGGCGACTGCGCTGTGAACTTCAACCACCTTCGGAGATTCTGACCTGTGCCATGTGTCTAACCCGGGCGTCTTTAACGTCACTCTGCCCCCGTGGGATTCCTGACGTAAGTCGGTAGCCTCGGCATGGAAGTGTGTGGGCGCACCACAGCTGAAGCGCAAACACGTTCGATGGATAGATGTAGTCATGGGCGGCGGGTAAGAGACTGGTAAGTGACGATTGATCCCCGCTTCATCCGGACGACGAGCCGACACGGTCGCTCCAAGATGGGGACCTCGTTGATCTCACGAGTCTTCTGGTGGAGAAGAGCACGCCGAGTGGCAGGATCCCCAAGTACCCGCTGACTCTCCACTTTAGCGCATACCAACAATCCCAGCGGATCGGCACAGCCGAAGGGGGCGTCCCATGGCTGCATTGTGATAGATTCCTCGGAAGTTATAAACTTTATCCGAGGGTTTTATCATAGCTCCGCTCTACTCCACCCCGCGGTTCTCCCAGTCACCGTACGAGGTTCCGGCGGCCGTCTTCCATTCGTGCCGTCCGCGAGGAGCCTGCGGGCTGCGCGCGAGCATCGACCTTGTGCTTCTGGTTCGTCAGCGTGCCGCCTCCTTGAAGGTCAGCAGCCGGTCACGGTAGTACTCGTACTGCTTTCGGCGAGCAGCGAGCTCAGCGGGTAGGCCGACCGAGAGGTCGTTCACGAGCGCGTCGAACTTGTCGAGGATCGCGACGATGCGGGCCTGCTCTTCAAGGGGTGGGATGGGTACTCTGTACTGCCGAATGGTTCCGGCATTGATTATTGGAACCGCACCTGGCGCAAGAGCCCTCAGGTTCTCGTACTCGCGGCAAAGCCAGTAGTAGACGAACCGGTGGTGCGTGTGCGCGGTGTTCACGATCAAGTTGCAGCAGTTCTGATTGGTCGTCACATCGATTTCATTCACAGCGACCTTCGCAGCAGTCGCGCCGATCATCGCTACGATAACGCTATGAGCAGGAATCCACTTAGCCGATGAGTTGCGAAGGCCGTCCTCGGTGATAGTGAGGTCAGTCCTGTAGATTGTCCTGTAATCCACTTCGGAAGTGCGCACCCATGGGATGTCGCCACCGTAGTACTCCGGATGCCTGGTTGACGGCGTTCCACCCGAAGTGATGCGAATGCAGACCTCACCCAATGTCGCCCACCGGACCCCCCCTCGGGGAAGGTCAAGAGCGCGTCTCGGTAGTGGGCATACTGACGCCGCCGGGCTTCCAGCTCCGCTTCCAGCTCCGCTTCCAGCTCCGCTTCCAGCGTCGTGAACAAGTCTAGTATACGCACGATTTCCCGCTGCACTTCGAGAGGGGGAACGGGGATTCTATATCTGAGAATGGCCGCCTTGTCGCCTCGCGGCATCTTCGCACCCTTAGCATGCTGCATGTTGTAGGCGAAGAACGTGTCTGAGGAGAGCACGAAGTACAGAAACCTCGGCAGTATCGATTCCTGAAAACACGGCACAGTGCGTACGACGAGAACGTCGCCATTCGTACCCCCGTCACGATCGGCAAGCCATATCTTCTTGAGGTACGGGCGTATGTTGCCGATCAGCACGTCGCCCACTTGATAGTGAATGAGTCCGCCGTAGCCGGGCACCGAGGTCGCCTCACAACGGCCAGCTGCGTTCTGGAGCAGATTCTCCACGCCAGTGTAGTTCGCGGCAGTAATGGCGCTCGAACCGACTCGTGAGGTCGAGTAGGCAGCGACTTCACCCAGCAGCCGGAACTCCACCCCGCCCGGGCACAGCTCCGCGATCAGCTCGTCAATCCTGCTCATCACTCCGGCTTCCCTTCGAGCTCACGCTGCACGCGCTTCACCGAATCCAGGTACGCTCGTTCGACATCCGAAGGCACCAGGTCCGGTCGTTGCCGGTACTTCTCGTACTCACCCTCGGCCTTGGAGACCGCCTGTTTGTGACTGACGGAACCGGCGCTCGTGAGTACCGGGGCGTCCATCGCAGTGATCAGGCGGCCAAGATGCGCCAGCCAGTCTCTCATGTGCGCGGGCTCGTGGCTCTGAGCACGAAACTCGGCAGCGTCAAAGTATGCCGAAACTGAAGTCAGTCCCATGTCCGGCTGGCTGGCATCCGCGCGTGAGGCGATGACCTCCGCGGCGGTGTGGCCATGTGCGGCGTAGTGCAGCTTGTTCTGGACTATCTTGAAGAACTCCACAGTCTCTTGAGCCGTAGGATCGTAGTCGACACTCGTCGCATACAGCTCCAGCACCTGGCGGTACAGCACCTTCTCACTGCTGCGGATATCGCGAATCCGCTCGAGCAGCTCCCGCCAGTAGCGACCACCGCCAAGCTCTTTGAGCTTCGCATCGTCCATGGTGAAGCCCTTGATGAGGTGCTCCCGCAGACGCTCGGTAGCCCAGATTCGGAACCGCGTGGCTACCTTGCTTTTCACGCGATAGCCGACAGAAAGGATCACGTCGAGGTTGTAGTGGGCAGTGAGGTACGACTTGCCATCCGCCGCAGTTGTTCGGAATTTCCGAACAACTGCTTCCTCCTCCAATTCGCCCTCCTCGAAGACGTGCTTAATGTGCTCGCTGATGTTTGCCTTCGAGCTCTGAAACAGATCGACGAGCTGCGCCTGTGTGACCCACACGGTATCGTCTTCTAGTCGAACCTCGATTGCTGGAGTGCCGTCGTCAAGCTGATAGAGAACGATCTCGCCGCTCACCGTGCGCCCTCCAAATCCGCCACGACAGCGTCAATCTCCTCGCGCGTGTTCCCCTGCTCCACATACGAGCTGACCGCGATGTTGTGCAGGTGGAACAAAAAGTTCGTAAGGATACGCTGTACTTGCGGTCGCAGCACACAATACCCTGTGCTGGCGATTTGTCGGTCATACTCCGCCGGTATTACGGCATGCCGCTTGAGCATCGGCCGGGTCGTCCCGAAGAACACATCACCCTCGCGGACGATCTGCTGCGCCCGGCTCGATGCAGCATCGCTCATGATGCACTGAGTCTCGGTGATGGCATGCGTGATTCGATCGACTCGAACGGAGTCCCTTCCGGACACAGCTCCGCGATCAGCTCGTCGATCCGGCTCACGACGCCTCCCCCGAGATCATGCGGACAAGGAGCGCGACCAGCAAATCCTTCTCCCGGGGATCACTCATGGCGACCATCAGCGTGAGCGCAGCAAGGGCATTGTTCGAGATACGTGGCTGCCCGTCGGACCCGTACAGAATGCCGTTGCAGGCGAGGAACGTGACAAAGAGCGCGGCAGCACTGCGCTTGTTTCCGTCGACCAGTGGATGGTCTTTCACGACGAGGTAGAGCAGGTTTGCGGCCTTTTCCTCGACGGTTCGGTAGAGATCCTGTCCGTCGAAGCTCTGGTAGATGGCACCGACGATGCCATCGAGGGCGCCAGCACGCTCCTTGCCGAACAGCGTATCGGCGGGGAACTTCTCGGACAGCCGGGCAATCACAGCCCGTGCCTCGTCGATTGTGAGCTCCCAGCCCGGGGTCGCCCCCGACGCCGAGTCAAGCCGTCCCTCGTCGTAGTCTCGAAGGAGCTGTAGGCCCGGGAGGTATTCGGCTAGGACGTCGGCTACACCAGCGACCAGCGCGTCCGTGGACCGGCTGAGAACTTGGACAACCTGTCCGATCTCGCGCAGACGACGTTCGTTGAGCGCGGCACCGTCAATCAAGTACTGCCGCAGAACGCCAGTTGCCCAGCGCCGGAACTCTATCGCACGGGCAGAGTTCGCACGGTAGCCAACGGCCAGAATCACATCGAGGCTGTAGAGCGTCACCGGGCGGTCTGAGCTGCTAATATGCACTTTTTGCATATTGCTTTCGTGGTTGACTTCCGCAGACTTGAAAACGTTGCGGATGTGACGCGACACGCCAGACTGATCAACGCCGAAGAGCTCCTGAATTTGCGCTTGGGACGCCCATACGGTCTCGTGCTCGGTGTCGAGCGGCAGAGAGATCTCCACGCCCTGAGCGGTGTAGATGACAATGTCCTGCTCGCTCACCGCGCCCCCTCCAAATCCGCCACGATCGCGTCGATCTGCGTCCGCAGCTCGCTCTGCCGCGCCACGATGCGGGCTATCTCGGCGTTGAGCGCGACGATGTCGACCTCCTCGCGCGTGTCCTCCTGCTCGACGTACGACGACACCGCGATGTTGTACTCGTTCCCGGCGATCTCGGCGTTGGGAACGAGCCGGGCGAAGTGCTCGGCGTCCTTGCGCGCGATGAACGCATCGAGGACCTTTCGCCGGTTCTCCTCGGTAAGCTTGTTCTTGTTGCCGCCGCGGACGAACTCGGCAGACGCATCGATGAAGAGCGTCGCGTTGTCGGTCTTGGACTTCCTGAGCACGATGACGCAGGTGGCGATCGTGGTGCCGAAGAACAGGTCCGGCGGGAGTTGGATCACCGTGTCGACGTAGTTGTTTTCGATGAAGTACTTGCGGATCTTGCGCTCCGCGCCGCCGCGATAGAGCACGCCCGGGAACTCAACGATTGCCGCGGTGCCGTCGACTGCAAGCCAGCTCAGGATGTGCATGGTGAAGGCGAGGTCGGCCTTGGACTTGGGCGCGAGCACACCGGCGGGCGCAAAGCGCGGGTCGTTGATGAGCAGCGGGTTGGCGTCGCCGTCCCACTTGATGGAGTACGGCGGATTGGAGACGATCGCCTCGAATGGCTCGTCGTCCCAGTGCGCCGGGTCGGTAAGCGTATCCCCGTGCACGAGGTTGAACTCATTATAATTCACGTCGTGCAAGAACATGTTGATGCGCGCAAGGTTGTGGGTGGTCAGGTTGATCTCCTGGCCAAAGAAGCCAGTTTGCACGTTATCCTTGCCCAAGACCTTCGCGAACTTGAGTAGCAGCGACCCCGACCCGCACGCCGGGTCATAGACTTTGTTCACCTTGGTTCTGCCCACCACGGTGATACGCGCGAGCAGCTCGCTCACTTCCTGCGGTGTGTAGTACTCGCCACCAGACTTGCCCGCACTCGATGCGTACATCTGCATGAGGTACTCGTACGCATCGCCGAACAGGTCGATGCTGTTGTTCGAAAATACGCCGCCGTTGGAAAGCGGCAAGTCGCCGATGGCGTCGAGCAGTTTCACCAGCTTGGCGTTGCGCTTGGCCACTGTGGGCCCCAGCTTGGCGCTGTTCACGTCGAGGTCGTCGAAGAGGCCTTTGATGTCGTCCTCGCTATCTGCGCCCACCGCCGAGCCCTCGATATTGCGGAATACGCGCTCGAGCGTCTCGTTGAGGTTCTCGTCGGCAGCGGCCCGCGCACGGACGTTGGCGAAAAGCTCGCTCGGCAGAATGTAGAAGCCCTTCTCGGCTACGGCCTCGCTGCGACCGAACTCAGCATCGGCGTCGGAGATCTTCGTGTAGTCGAAGTCAGGGCGTCCCGCCGCGCGCTCGTGCGCGTTCAGGTAGGCGGTGAGGTTCTCGGAGATGAAGCGATAGAAGAGGATGCCGAGCACGTAGCTCTTGAAGTCCCAGCCATCCACGGAGCCGCGAAGGTCGTTCGCGATACGCCAGATCGTCTTGTGGAGCTCGGCTCGCTGCGCTTCTTTGGTGTTTGGGACCATGTTGGCGTGTCTTCTCCTGTCAGGACCAGCGTCTTTTAAGAACCTTACTGATATCTTACTAAATGGAGGTGACATGCGCTCGGGCAGGGGTTCACCAATTCTTCGGAGATGAAGCGATAGAAGAGGATGCCGAGCACGTAACTCTTGAAGTCCCAGCCATCCACGGAGCCGCGAAGGTCGTTCGCGATACGCCAGATCGTCTTGTGGAGCTCGGCTCGCTGCGCTTCTTTGGTGTTTGGGACCATGTTGGCGTGTCTTCTCCTGTCAGGACCAGCGTCTTTTAAGAACCTTACTGATATCTTACTAAATGGAGGTGACATGCGCTCGGGCAGGGGTTCACCAATTCTCCCAGTTTACCTAACGCATTGCGCATGCGCATATCGCGGACACGTCGCTTACCATCAACAAGGCGCTCGACGCGGACCAGTGGGTGCTGTTCGAGGGCGCGGAAGGCACGCTGCTCGACCTGGACCACGGGACGTACCCGTTCGTGACGAGGTCGGACGACACCTGATCGAGGTCGGTCACGAGTACGGCACCACGACCGGTCGCGAGCGTCGCGCCGGCTGGTACGACGGCAAAGGCGCTCGAGAGGGCGTAAGCTTCGCGGGTAGACTGCGCAGGGTTAGATTCTGGTCGGACTCGGGTTGGATTCGTGTGCTGTTCTTGTGTCCTGTGGAGATGCAAAATACGGGACACGCGGATGCTCATGGAAGATCTGCGCGACGCGCTGCGCTCGCGCCACTACAGCCGACGCACCGAGCAGGCTTACTGCCTGTGGGTCAAGCGGTTCCTGCACTTCCACGGGATGCAGCACCCAGACGACCTGTGGGAAGCGGACGTGAACGAGTTCCTGACGTCGCTTGCAGTGGACGAGAACGTAGCCGCCTCAACACAGACTCAGGCACTTTCGGCGCTACTGTTCCTGTATCGCCATGTGATCGGCCGGGAGCTCGGTGAGTTCGATGGGCTGATCCGCGCGCGGAAGACCACCCGGCTGCCGGTCGTCATGACCCGCGGCGAAGTCCATGCGGTGCTCGAGCACCTTGAAGGCGATCGCCGGCTGGGCGCTTCGCTTCTGTACGGCAGCGGGCTCAGGCTGATGGAATGCCTGCAACTGCGCGTGCAGGATGTGGACTTCGCCCGATGTGAGATCACGGTCCGGGACGGCAAAGGCGGTAAAGACCGGGTCACGATGATGCCCTCGTCGCTAGCCGAGTCGCTGTCGGCGCACGTCGGGAAGGTCAGGCGCATTCACGACCGCGATCTGGACGACGGGTGGGGGCGAGTGCAGCTGCCTTCTGCACTGGACAGGAAGTATCCCAACGCACCGCGGGAGTTTCGTTGGCAGTGGCTCTTCCCGCAGGAGCGCCGGTGGGTCAATCGGCAGACCCGGCAGCAGGGCCGGCATCACATGCATCCGACGGTGCTGCAGCGCTCGTTCAAAGAAGCGGTACGCCGGTCGCATATCGACAAGCACGTCGGGTGCCACACGCTCCGCCACTCCTTCGCGACGCATCTCCTCGAATCGGGCTACGACATTCGAACGATCCAGGAACTGCTCGGACACAAGAGCGTGAACACGACGATGATCTACACGCACGTTCTCAACAAGGGGGGCCGAGGAGTGCGCAGTCCGCTCGATGGCGCGTAGAATCTCAGACACGCTGGCCGCTCGTCGGCTCAGTGTCGCTTACACAGACTGCGGTATCTCGAGCGTAAGCGATATCAGCCCATTTCGCGAAGTTGTCACAGGCATAATCATGAACTACACTGTCCTTACACAGACTGCAATATCAGGGTCGCAACGATACGCAGTCTGCAGAATCATTGTT
>JAMDCK010000031.1 GCA_023488435.1 Actinomycetota bacterium | reverse complement strand
CCCGCCGCCCTCGCGCGGCGCTATCACCTCGCGGAGAGGTGGCAGAGTGGTTGAATGCGGCGGTCTCGAAAACCGTTATGCGGGTATCCCCCGCATCGAGGGTTCGAATCCCTCCCTCTCCGCCAGCAGGGTTCGAGCCCGGTCGATGTCGGGGTGGGGGATCCACAGCCGAAAATCTTGCCTGAATGCCGTCGCAACATCTCGTGCTTAGGAGTAGCGGATGGATAACAGCGGTAGGGATGTAGAGGCCACTGATCGCAAGCTAGGCGCCGAGGTTGCGAGAATTATGTACGATCAATGGGCGCAATGGAACTCGGAAATCCTCCTTGAGAGGCAGTTCGAGCCCTCCTTCGCCGCAGCATTCATCGACGAGTTCAGTGCAGTTCAGTCAGAGCGGGCGGGGTCCGTCGATCGAGTGAGCTCAAAGCGTGCCGGCATGAGTGCGGGCCAGCTGACCGAGGAGCCGTACCGCGGGATACTGGAGGTGCTCCAGAATGCCGAGGACGAATCAGCCACCTATCTGGTAGTGGCCTTACGGCGCAAAGGGAGCCGCAAGGAGCTAATTTTCGTTCATGACGGCACCCGCGTTGGGGCCAGGAGTGTAGTAGCGATGACGAGCGCCTACTTGTCACTGAAAGAGGACGATGCAGCAGCGATCGGCAAGTTCGGAATCGGCCTGAAAACTTTACAGCGACTTGGTCGAGAAATGGAGGTGCATTGCGCTCCGTATCACTGGGCTGTTGTTGGCGGCGATGCAAGGCGAGTCGACGCCTCCCCAGACATTGATGATCTGTATGTCAACGATTCTGGACAAACGATGATTATGCTTCGTCTCGACAATGGACACGAGGCGGATGAATTGTACGAGTGGTTCAAGAGCACGGATGCAAGGTCTCTTCTGTTCTTGAACAACATAAAGACTCTCGAATACCGAGAACTCGGTCGACAGCCACGAACTCTGGTGCGATCGCTGGCAGTTGCCCATGAAGCCAGTTATGAGATTCAAGTCGGCCAACGTTGGGTCACCTGCATCGACTCTACTCTTGAATCGGAAGACGGACAGTCTTGGCGGCGCTATACGGTTGATCTGCCGGTGGGTAAAGGACTTGCTCGCCGCTACAAGGCCGTCGGGGACACCGTGTCACTTGGACTGGCGGTGTCGCAGGATACCCAGCCGGGCCTCCTTTTCTCCGGGCTACCAACGGGAAAGGGCATCGGGCTTCCGTTCGACCTCGGCGGGCCATACGAGTCAGATGTGTCACGAGAAAGAGTTGATGCGAGTAGCTCATGGAACAATTGGTTGCTGGAGGAATCTCGCAAGTTTGCTCAGGCCCTAGCGATACGCGCCCTGCACGAGGATCCAAGGAGTGCTTGGCCGTTGATTGGCACCAGGACCGACCTCGATGCGATTGTACCTGGTAGCTGGCTTTCTGATCGCATGACCAAGTTCGTCGAAGATCAGCAGCGGGCCGTGGCTGGTGCGAAACTGCGAATCAACCAACAAGAGGTGCGGTTGCGCGATGTCGTATTCGAGTCTGAAAGTCTTTCCGGAGTCTTGAGTGACGCTGATATCGAGACAGTGCGACCGGAATCTCATGCGCTGCCGAAGAAATACCGCGACGCCGGGCGCTGGCGCGATGTGTTGCTTGATATGTTAGATGACCCTCAGGTTGGAGTCGCTGAAGCTATTGCTCTGTTCGATGCCGAGAGTGGGGCAACGCAGGAGCCTTCGTGGTTCGTAGGCCTCGGAGCTGCCGCGGTAGAGTTTGGTGCAGGCGACGCCCTCTTTAAGCACAATTCAATAATGTGTGCTGATGGAGACCGCGTCACGCCGTGCAAAGACGGGCAGGGGTTGCTGCTTGTCTCAAGAGGACTAGCGGACACAGATTTGGTGGCTCGCCTCTCGCTTGCTAGACAGATTCACCCGGCATTCACCTCTGAAAATCGGGCTGCTGAGACGGTTAGATTGTTCTTGATCAAACATGGAGCCTTTGCGGAAGTGCACTGCGCAGACGCTGTTCTCAGAGCGCTTGCGGGCCGCGTCGATGAACCAATCGCTTTGAACCCGGAGGATTTGAACGAACTGGCCGGGTTCCTTGCCGAAGCATCAGCAGAAACCGTTGCGGCTGTATCAGGTAAGTTGGGGCTAGCAGTCACTGTTGATGGTTACGAGTGGATTGATGGAGAGAGGGCATACGGCGCAGTTCTTCCAGCTAAAGCCTATCTTCCTGCGGCGATGGATGTCCCGAACGGCTGGGTGGCCGCAGCGGGAACTACCGAGGGGATTCGCTGGGTACACCCGAAGTACAAAATCAATTAAGGGGGAGGGAGAGATTGGCCCTCGCAAGCTGTTCAAGATATTGGGGGCAGAGATAGCACCCAGACTGCAGAAACCAGTTGCGTTTACAAATGGGCAAGGTCAATCCCTATTTCGTTTGGGCGAGCACAGTCTTCCTAGACTATGGCACCTAGAACTGGATCAGCTTGAGGCCACCTCCGGCCATAGACCTCTGGCTTTGTATGATGACTGGGGTAGCCCGGATCTCATAGCAGTTGCTTTGGATATTCAACAGGAAGACGTTAACAGCAACCGCCGAGCACGGGTGAAGGCACTGATGCGGACGCTTGAAGGAAGTTGGACAAGGCTGTATGAGAGCGCCAGCCACAGCAGGGCAGCATACATGTATTACAAGTGGTATCCCGCAGGGTCCATGTCGACCCGATGGGTCGCGGAGTTGGCGGATATCGAGTGGCTGTCGGACTGTGCCAAGCCATCAAAACCGTTGGCACCGGTAGAAGGGCGGATCCGGAGCGACGCAAACGCATCGCTCTACGGAGATGGCGGGGAAGCCTATGTGAGGGAGCTTGGCCCCGAAGACGCTGATAGCCCGGTCGTGAAGGCTCTGGGGATTCGAGGACTCCCTCGTGCCAGCGAACATATGGATGAGCTTCGCGCCTTGAATGAATCGCAGAAGAAGATTGGCTGGAGCGATGTAGCACATCACTACATGGCACTTGCCGGCATGTGTCCCGAGAAATCAAGCCCGAAGGCCGCAATCGATGACGTCCCGGTAGAGCAGTTGCGGAGAGAGTTCTCGAAGTACAAGCTACTGTGGTGTGATGACTGGGTTTCGCCAGCGGAAGCGTTTCGCGGCGATCCACTGTTTCCTAAGAATCCTTTCGTGGTCGAGGCACCAGAATACACGCGCTTGTGGGAGTTACTGGAGATCAAGCACCCAACGGCTTCGGATTGTGTTCGGCATCTACGAGCATGGGCACAAGATGCGCCTCAAGAAAGTCGGGGCCAGCAGCTCTTGGATACGTACCGCACCCTAGCGAAGCTGGCAGGGAACCTCTCAGCGCGCGAACGCTCACACTTGAAGAGGCTTCCAGTGTGGACTGAGGCCGGCTGGACAGCTACTCGACCGGTTTACTATGCGCTATCCGGGTCATTTTCCCGCACTCTTTCCTCTAGTGGTGTTCCAATGTGGGTTCCGCCGGGGGCGCTACATTGCTTTGACAGTCTTCCGGAGTATCTTGGACTTGAACTGGTTTCGCCCGAGTCGTTTGCGGTCGAATCAAGTGATGCTTCTGACGTGTTTGATTCTTGGGCTCCAGAGATATTTCCGCTCGCCGTTGGCCACATGCGAGAGTTTGTCGCCAAGGCGATGCCTGACGTCTACACCAAAATAGATGACGCAATGTGGCTGGCACTGGAGGGTGCAGTGGTTGAGATGGTCCCTGAACTGATTCTGCGAGGGAAAATTGGAGCAAAGTTATTACGAGTAGAGTCTGACATATTCTTGGATCGAAGGACGATGACGTTCTATTTCAGGTCAAGTGATCAGATCGGCAGAAGCGAGCAAGGGGGTGATCTCGTCGCGGAGGCGTGCGACCTAGGTCCGAGTGACAGGCTCCAATTGTCTTTGGCGTGGGCGGAGTCATGGCGTCGAGCGTCGGACGGTCAAGGGCCGTCTCAACTCGTATTCCGTAGGCGGACACCTGAGTACGCCGAAGGAGAACCCGTGCCGATATCGCGGCCTTCCCAAACCCCAGTCGCACGCAAGAAGGGGGTCAAACAAAAAACCAATACGGCAGTATCGACGACGCGTACCCTAGTAGATGTTGAAGCATTGGCTCCGCGGGTAATCAGGGACGCTGGCGAGCCCACGCCTGGCGGTTTGGTCAGGGATCCAGGAACCACAATTGTCGAGAGTCCGCGGGCTGCCGTCACGCATAGAGCAGAATCTGCGGCGACTGATCGGAAGAGTGCACCCAGCTACACATTGAGAGATCAAGAAGATGTCGGCATGGAGATAGTGGAAAGAGTTCTGGCCGATCGAGGGATAGAGATTGAGGACACTAGAAGCCAGCCCACTGGGGCAGATGCAATAGGCACTGATGGACGCTACTACGAACTGAAGGTTCATAGCGGTCTCGCGCAGGGCGCACTGAATTTTACCCGGGCCGAGGTCTTCCAAGCACAAACATTGGGGGAAAACTATGTGCTCGTGGTGGTCGAAAATGTGGAGTCCGGTGGGGCTGATCCCAGAGTGACATTTATCCCGAACCCTCTGGGTGTCCTGAAGGTGCATCCGCGCGGAAGGATCGAGCTAACCGGGTATGACAGTGAAGCTTTTGAGCAAGTCGAGCTAGTGCGCTCGTAGAAGGTCACCTTCAGCCGATCCGTCTGTGCATTACTTCGTATGTCGCTAGTTAGGCGGATTCAGCTCCGGGTCTACTAGATTGAAATCGGGGCACAGGGGTAGACTTGGTGTAGCGAATTGAGGGAGGTTTGCAGATTGCTGCTGGAGTCACGCTATAACCAGATAGTCGACGCAATCCGGAGACATTCGTTCAACAGAGAACACTTCGAGCGAATGGCCGTTTGCCTGACCAACGATTCCGGATTGTCCGTCCGGCCCGTCACCGGGGGCTCCGACGCCGGGTTCGATGGTGCCATCAGCCAACCCAATTGCGAACCGGGCCCTCTTGTTGTGACGACTCAGCAGGATGTCATCGGGAATTTGACTCGTAGCCTCACGCGAGTAATCAAGGAGCGGCCGAAGGCGGCCCGCACAACCGCGCTGGTCACCAGTCGCAGACTAAGCGAACTTAAGCAGAACAACCTTCGAGAGCGTGCTCGAAGCCTCGGGTTCATCTTGACGGACATTTTCGAAGAGGCTGCGGTATGCGAGTACCTGTATAGACACAGTGACTGGTCCAGATCGCTGCTCCAAGTGACAGGAGACCTGTCGGCCCTATCCGTCTATCCTGCCTCAAGGCGATTTTTGCATGACATTCAGGTGCTTCATCGTTCCGAGGAACTCGAATGGCTAAAGTCACTAAAGGGAGACGCACTGCTTTCTGGTCCGCCTGGCTCAGGGAAGACTTCGCTGCTGCGGTGCCTTGCGCTGGAAGGTTTCGGGCTCTTCGCCACGACGTCCGATGCCGCGCGCATCATTGTCGCAATCCGCGAGATCGCTCCCCGTTTCGTGTTTGTGGATGACATAGAGGGCTCCGCTTCACTGTGTGCTGAGCTCGTCAGGGCAAGAAGCGAGCTCTACGCTGAGTTCTGTGTGGTCGCGACGACGTGGGGCGGGAACCTGCAGCTGATGCAGACTCTGGGGCTGGTCGAGGGAGAAGTTCTGGTACTGGAGCAACTATCGCTGGAGCAGATGGTGGATGTGGTGCACGCCACAGGTCTCACCGGACCCGACGTACTTGTGGATGACGTAGTCAAACAGGCTGAGGGACTGCCGGGTCTAGCCGTGTCGCTTGCAGTCGCTTGCTTGCGCGGCAGCGTCAGAGATGTGCTGACCGGGGCTGCAATCGCACGCGAGTTCTACTCCGCTCTCGAACGACTGTTTGGTGAATATGAGCAGGCTGCCCTGATGCTGGCGGGCCTGTCTGTAGGTGGCGGGAAAGGAATGCGTCTCTCACCTGTGTCCGAACTTACTGGAATCTCACAGACTGAGATGCACAAGCTGCTGCGTAGTCTTCTCAGAGAGCTGGCCGCCAGTGGATTCATTTTGCCTTTGCGCAACGATTTGTGGACGGTGAGGCCGCACCGGCTCAGATCGGTTTTGATTCGAGATATGCTCCTCTCCCCTCCATCACTTGACATAGAGCCGCTGCTGTCGTCGGTTCCGTCCCGAGCGACCGCAATACGAGAGGTAATCGGAGCTGTGGCTGTGGGTGCCCAAGCCGACAGGCTTCGTGAGTGGGTAGAGTCAGTGCCGGATTCAAGAGTCCTCGCTGAGTATGCCTGGCTCGGCTCGTCAGAGAGCGGCTGGGTGTTAGAGAAATACCCCGACAGGGTCACAGAATTTGCTGGAGCGACCCTCCACTTCGTTCCAGATGCTGCAATACCCGCCCTGCTGTCTTTGGCTGCTGGTGATGACCGACCCACCAACGCCTATCCCGAGCACCCTCTGAGACTGCTGCAGGAGTGGGCGAACCCTGTCCCAGAGCAGGGAGTCACGCCGCTGAAGCGAAAGCACACTCTAATCGAACAATCCAAGGAGTGGCTCGGACGAGTGCCGGAGGGCACTGACACTGCGTTCAACGCTTTTGCTACCGCCTTGTCGACAGAGTTCAGAGGCGGCCGTTTGTCTCCCGGCGATGGCCGTAGACTCGTCATTACATGGGGGATCTACTCTTCTGAACAGATTGGTAAGATCTGCGAGTACTGGCGTGAACTCGTTCCCTTCCTACGATCACTCGATCATCCGAACTGGGTGCCGCTCGTTGACGCTCTGCACAGCATCGCGTGCCCACAACAGGTCAATGGCGATACGCAAGCGGCAAAAGCAGCATCTCGTGAACTGGCGGAGAACATGGTCCGCGACATATCCGCAATGGCCGCGAACAACCCAGGAATTCTGAGCAGGCTAAGCACCTTGTCTGAGCGAGCCGAGCTTGATGTCGATGTCCAAGTGGATCAGGAGTTCGAAACCCTTTTCGGCGACGGACGTCACGGCAAGGAATGGAGAGAAGAGGAAAAGCGGATTGAGAAGGAAGTGGAGAGACTTGCTTCGGTTTGGCTAGAGAGGGGTCCTAGTTGGGCTATGGCAAGGATGAAGTCCCTTCTCGTATCGAATGAGAGTGCAGGTAAGGCGGCCGATCGGACGCCTGGCCTTTGTGGACGCCTTGCGGAGTCAACGACTGAGCCTACCGCTTGGCTACGATCAGCGGTTGAAGCTGACCTACCTTCACGTTGCGTGTCTCCGTTCCTAGTTAGGGTTGTGGAACGGGAGGGTGCTATTCCAGACTCTGTAGTCGAGGAGCTTTGCATGCGTCAGTCTCTTCAGCCTGCGATGGCGTACCTGCTACTTACTGGGCGTCTTGCTGCGGGCAGAGAATTCGAACGCGTGTTGGACTTCCTCCCTAACTACACGAGCCTCGTGGATTTGCATGCAGTGCGGGGCGAAATAAGCGAGGATGTGCTCGGAATCCTTCTAGATTCGCCGTCATCCGCCATTCGCCAGGCAGCTGCCATCGGCTCATGGAAAGACGATGAACGCGGCTTCTCCCACGAAGCTCTACGTGAGAAGTGGGAGGAAGCCATTCTCAACTGTCAAGCAGACGACTACTGGCTCGGCGAGATACTTGAATCGGAGCCGGAACTAGCCTTCAGGTGGCTAAAACGAAATCAGAACAGGAAGGGTTCCTCGCGGCTCTTGCGTGGGGATTTCGTGTCATCTATCGCGGCTCGGCTTACACAGCGGCAACGCATTCAGTTGTTGAAAGCCCTGAAGCCATCTTGGGGCTCTGCGTATATTTGTGCACTGGTGGGCGACAGTACAGAGGTCTATTCCGCCCTGCTCAATCTCGAGCATCTTGGGCGTCACAGATTAGACCCCTTTGTTCGACGACCTGATGAGACGTGGACCGCGTTCGTTGAGATCGCGGTTTCTTTCGGGTTGAGTACCAGCGACATCGCTCAGGCTGCACTCGGTGGCCTGCGTTGCGAGAGCGGTCCTGTGTCCCAGATGTGGCTTGCACTGGCTTCTGAGTTTCAGGCCTTCGCGAATCACCAGCGGGTTGAGGTTCGCAACGTGACTCAGCAATGCCTGCAATGGCTACAATCCCAAATTGACTGTGCCATTCAGGCAGAACGCCACGAGTCTGTGTACGGGCTGGACGTGGATTGAGCAATCCCGGACTTGGGGATACTTGATGATTCTCATCAGAAGCAGCCCGTGGAGTGCCAAAGAACACCCACGAGCAACCTAAGCGGAGAGAACTCGAGTCATCTATACTGATGTCGTGTCAGTGTTCGAGGGACGACGCCTATCCACCTGCCATGATGTAGTTTCACGGGAGGACTCTTTTGAGCGGTCGCGAAGTATTGAGACAAGGCCTTGAGGTAGCGGCACGCGGTGATTGGAGTGCATTGTCGGAAGCCCTCGGCCTCACGCCCATCGCGGCCCCCATCGACTTTGCTTCCGATTCGAACAGCAAGATCGGTTCGCGAATCGCTGGTGTCGCATCCAGTCTTCATCGTGTGAGCGCTAGCGACCAAGATGCCGCGAGGGCAGCGTTATGGGTCGCAACGATTCCGGAGTGGGGCGATCGTCCGGCTGCGAGGGAGCGAGCGCGTCGACGAAGCGCGAAGGCTCTCGTTGAACTAGCTCCGGCCGGTGATCGTAATATCCTGATTGTGCTGACATCTCCAGATAGTGATGACATCGAGCTCATCCTGCCAAGGCAGCGATCCAACGGCACACTCGGTACGATTCGCGCAATCGTCTCACGAACAAGCCCGAATCGCCATCACCTGGAGATGCTCGAGGCATTAGTGCTTTCCCCGGACATGGGGACTGCGGCAATCGCGCGCCGATGGAGTGATGCATTCAGCGTCGAGCGTGTGACCGATGCATTCTACAGGGAGTTCCGCCTTCTTCGCGACCGCTTCGTGGAGACGCTCGGCAACTCGAATCCCGACCATCCTCTTCTCGACCCCGGCAACGATGAAGCTAAGCTGGCGGATCTGCGACGTTTCGTTACTCGCAATATGGGAAGAGTGCTTTTCCTCTGGTTCATCCAAGCCAAGGGTTGGCTCAATGAAGACAGTGCATACCTTACTAATCTCTATCACCGAACGGTCGCAACGCACCGGAACTACTTCATCGAGGCGCTACTGCCTCTATTCTTCGACACCCTTGCCGTCGAAACAGCGCGCAGAACACCCAAACCGGTAGACCTTGGCAAAATCCCATACCTCAACGGTGGACTCTTCGTCCCGACAGCGTTCGAAGACCGGCTCTACGGAGAGGAACGTCAACGCATCGACATCGTCATCCCGAACGAACTCTTCGACTCCCGCACGCACGACGGCAAGCAACCAACGCTGCTCGGGCTACTGTCGAGCTATCGTTTCACCACCCAAGAGTCGACACCGGACGACCTGTCGGTCGACCCGGACCCGGAACTTTTGGGCAAGGTTTTCGAGAACCTCCTTGAAGACCGGAAGAAGACAGGCACCTTCTACACACCGCGAGAGATCGTGCGGTTCATGTGCCGAGAAGCGCTCGATGGCTTTCTGGTCGAGCGTACAGGGGTCACGCGCGAAACTCTGGGGCGGCTGCGACTCGAGGCCATCGATCCGGAGGCTACCGACACTCACCTATCCGTCTCCGAGCGAACGGGCCTCCAGAAGGCCCTGCTGTCAGTTAAGGTCTGTGATCCGGCAGTGGGCTCCGGGGCATTTCCGGTGGGCATGTTGCAGGAGATCGTACAACTGCTGATAGGAATCGAACAGAGCGCCGACGTGCATGTACATGTGGGTGGCCAGAAGGTGGCCGAGTGGAAGGAAGAAGTCATCACCAACTGCCTCTACGGGGTGGACATCAACCCCGAGGCGGTGGAGATTTGTCAGCTACGGCTGTGGCTCTCGATGGTGGTCGACGCCGAGCGACCCGTTCCACTACCCAATCTCGACTTCCGCTTCGAGGCAGGAGACAGTCTCGTTGACCGAGTGGGCAAGACGAGCCTGCGTGAAACCTTGCCCCGCGAAGCCAGCCAGGGTGCGATGTTGTTCGATGAGCTGGGCACCATCGAGAGCGAACTGGATGACTTGCGCTCCGAGTACACGACAATAAGGGATTCGGTCCGGGTACGCGCGCTGAGGAGCGACATCAAGGCCAAACAGCTGGAGCTGGTCGAGAAGCTGATATCTGAGAAGCTCGACGGGGTCAAGCAGGTGCTTTCTAATAAGAATGCGCACATCGACAAACTCAAGAGAGCTGGGGCTGGCACTCCCGACCTCAGGAAAGACGCACAGAAGGCAGCCGTGTACGTCGAGCAGATCGAGCAACTGCGGGCGGCGCTTGCCGGGTTGTCCCCGGATGCGCATTACAAGAAGCCTTTCCTGTGGCCCGTGGAGTTTCCAGAGATCTTCGAGCAGGGCGGTTTCGATATCGTGATAGCCAACCCGCCCTATGTCCGTCAAGAGAAACTCGCTGCTCTCGACCAGGAGACTTATGCACTCAGTTTCTCCGAGGTGCATACAGGCACGGCAGATCTGTACGTCTACTTCTTTGCGCGGGCCCTGCAATTACTCAAGGACGGGGGTCACCTCGCTTTCATAACTAGCAACAAGTTCCATCGGGCGGCTTATGGAGAGGGCCTTAGGGGGATACTGCCGAGGACACTTCAGGTCGAGCACTTGATCGACTTCGGCGACCTTGCGGTATTTGGTGCGATCGCCTATCCAGCGGTACTTATTGGACAAAAGGGAACACCCGATTTCGAGGCCACGCCCTCTGTCGCGCAACTGACCCACCCCGTTCGGCGGGCACTTGTTGAAGTTGGAGCTTCTGAGAGCGTTTCAAGCGTCCGCGAGCAGCTCGATAATCTCGATGACCTGCTTGAGCGAAACAAAATCGAGGGTTTCCCGCAGGCGCTCTTGCGCAAGGAAGGCTGGGTACTCGAGGATCCCAAACTGGTGCGCCTCTTTGACCGCATAGTGGCGATGGGAACACCGCTGGGCGAGTTCGTTCAAGGGAGGATGTACAGAGGTGTGCTAACCGGTCTCAACGAGGCTTTCGTCATCGACGAGGCCAAGCGCGCCGAACTCATCGCAGCCGACCCTCGTAGTGCGGAGATCATCAAGCCTTGGCTTCGCGGTCGTGACATCAAGCGCTGGAAGCCCGAATGGGCCGGGCTATATCTGATTGCAATTCAGAGTTCGAGTGATGCTGATTGCTCGCACCCGTGGAAGAATGCCAGCACCGAAAAGAATGCACGTCTGATCTTTGCGGACGTCTACCCTGCGCTACACCAGCACATGTCAGCGTTTGAGGACCGGTTACGACCACGCTCAGATCAAGGGCGTTGGTGGTGGGAGCTGCGATCGTGCACTTACTACAAGGAGTTCGAGCAGCCGAAGGTCGTGTGGGGCAACCTTGCTATGCGTAGCAAATTCTCATGGGACGAAGCAGGCGCCTATGTAGGTGCACCATCAAACCTGCTCACTAGTCCACCGAAATGGCTGATTTCGGTACTGAACTCGACGGTACTCGATTTTGTTTACCCCTGGCTGACGGTTGAGCGTAGTGGTGGATATCAGGAATTCAAGATTGGCTATATTGAGGGGGCTCCTATAGTAACCCCAACCGTTGAACAAGCCACTCGTCTCGTCAGTCTTGGCAGTTCGGACCCGAGCAATACTCAGCTCGAGTTGGACGCTATCGTTGCGGAAATGTACGGGGTGTCCGAATCCGAGCTGAGCTGCATTCGGAGTTGGCTGTACGAGCGGGAATCAATCTCGCGGAATCTGGAGCCATCACATGACTGACGTCCGCCGGTTCATAGCCAACGACGAAATCACCGGCACGATGCTCTCGGAGCTTGTCCGAGCTTTCAGCGAGGTGCGCCCTGACAGCGTCCGGATTGCCACCGCCTACTTCACCCCTGATGGATTCCGCGAGATCCAACCGGGACTCCAGGGCGCAGGGGAGGTTCGCATTCTTCTTGGTGAGCGACCGTTCATGAGAAGACGTGGTCCCGGCGAGTTGTTGTCGGGTATGTCGGAGGACTCGGATCACGCCGGACCCCTCGAGGCGATTGATTGGTTCGAGTTTCTTGAGGGTGACCTACCTTGGGTGTTGATGACTCATGATCAAAGGAAGCGCCTGCTGGATGAGGAGGGCGAGGAGAGCTACGAAGCGCGCCGGGAGTTCGATCTTTCCGCGTGGCAGAAGGTCCAGGAGTTGGTGCGATTCCTGTCACGACCGGATGTTGAGGTACGCCGCTACCTCGGCCCGGCTACTGGCACGGTACCGGACGGTGAGGTCCTCTCGGCAGATACATCAGAGCGACTTCACGCTAAAGCCTACATCCTGCGCGAAGAGAGTGCTGCTTATGGCGCTGTCGGGAGCAGTAACCTGACCAAAGGCGGATTGCAGAACAACATTGAGGCCAACCTCATCACGATGGAAACCGGCGTAGTCGATGAGCTCGAGGCCTGGTTCGACCGGAAGTGGGACGAATCCCAGGACTGCAAGGCCGAGTTCATCCACCTGCTTGAGGAATGCGTTCTATTCGGGCGACGCTTCACGCCGTGGCATGTGTTCCTCAAGGCCCTGCACGCGGCATACGGGAATTTCCTCGGGATTGGCCTTGATGAGGAGGTGGCGGGGAGGCTCGCGCTATTTCAGCAGGAGGGCGTGGCCCGCGCCATTGAGTTGCTAGAGAGGCACTGGGGTGCGATGGTGTGTGATTCGGTGGGCCTCGGCAAGACTTTCATCGGCCTCGGTGTACTTCGTGAATACACGCTACGCAAGAGCAACCGGGTAAAGGCTCTCGTGGTCTGCCCCGCCCAACTTGAGGGCAACTGGTCTGCGGAGAGACTGCACGCAAACGGTGTCTTCGGCGAGACTGTCAGCATGGAATATCTGCCTCAACTCGCGGACATCGACGAGATCGAGGATGATCTGGAGCGGGAGCGGCGGCGTCGCAAGCTTAGAAGGCTTCAGGATTGCGACATCGTGCTAGTAGATGAAAGTCACAACTTCCGCAACCGCGGCACAAAGCGCTACCGGGCACTAATGGAGATCATCCGGGCGGGAGCCAAGCCGGACAAGCGTGTACTGCTGTTGACCGCGACGCCCATCAACAACACGCTGTGGGACCTGTATCACCAGCTCATGCTGATCACTCGTGGCGATAACAGTTGGTATGCAGGGCGTGGCCCAGTGGGCAACCTAGAAGGTGAGTTCCGTGCGCTCGAGAAGACAGGCGGCGGTCCGGGTCTTCTCAACACCATGCTGCTGACACTCGTTCGACGGACCCGCCATGACATCAGGCAGCGGCAGGAGGCGGGGGAGCCTCTTGAGGTTGATGGTCGCCCACTCGAGTTCCCGGAGCACGAGATTCCAAGGGCGGTCACTTACGGACTAGAAGAGTTGTATGGCGATGTGTACTCGCAGGTCATCAAGGCGATCGAGTCACTGAACTTCGCTGTCTACAACCTTGAAGCCTATGGAATAGAGCGCCCCGGGGCCAAGAGCCCCGAAACCAAAAACGTCCTCGAGCGCAATAACGCGTACATCGGCATCGTTCGCACGATCTATCTCAAGCGGATGGAGAGCTCGGTGGCGGCGTTGATGGCTACCTTGCGCAATCAGGTAGATTACCTCGATCTGTTCCTTTCCTTCCTGGATCAGGGGAAGGTGCTGTTCGCCAAGGAGCGGGATAGGCTTCGGGTGCTGCTCGGCGGGGGCCTAGACGATGAAGCATTGGAAGCAGCCGACGCCAGTGAAAATGTCAAGTCCTTGCTCGATTCGCTTCAGCAGGTTGACGCTGCTAAATGTGACGTCAGCGAAGTATCCCAAGCCGTGCGTGCCGATCGTGACGCACTTCGAGGTCTGCTACAGGCACTTGAGGGTCTTGAGGCGGCAGATCCGGAGAAGGATCCTAAGGTCGCCGCCCTGCGAGCAGTAATCGATGGACTGCCTGCGCTTGATGACAACGGGGTACCTGTAAAAGTAGTCGTGTTCACTAACTACAGGGACACGGCTATGCACCTGTTCAAGGCATTTGGAGGGGCGGCTGGCGGATTGAAGGGCGAGGTTCGAGCGGCCGCAAACCTGTCTGGCGAGAGATGGATATCACTATTGACGGGCTCTGACGATAAGAAGCGTCGCGCCCAGGTGCTGGCTCACTTTGCGCCGCTGGCAGCTCTCCGCGAAGACCGCGACATCGACGATCCGGAGCTCGCGGCGGAGATCGCACCCTTCCGCGAAAGGGGAATCGACGTCCTCATTGCGACCGATGTACTGAGTGAGGGGCAGAATCTGCAGGACGCACAGTACCTCATCAACTACGATCTTCACTGGAACCCCGTTCGGATGATTCAGCGAGCTGGTCGCATCGACCGCCTGTTCTCTCCGCATGAGCGGGTCTACTTCTACAATGTCATGCCTGAGAAGGGTCTTGAGGATCTGCTCAAGCTCGTGAAGCGGCTGTCGTCGAAGGTCAAGAAGATCGATGCAACACTCGGCCTGGACGCCTCAGTGCTTGGGGAAGTGATCGAAGCCAAAGCACTTGATGACCTCATGCGCATCCAGCAGGGGGGCAGTGAGGCTGACGCTGTGTATCTAGAAGGGGAGCGCAGAGCCGAGTTCGACGACGCGCTCGATCAACTTCGTTCGTACATCGATCTGGTGAAATCGCTGGGGACTCAGGATGTCAGGAGCCTTCCCGACGGCATCCATAGCATCCGCTACGGCGAGGAACCTGGAGTGTTTCTGCAGCTCAAGATGCCGGAAGAGTATGGCGGTGAGGTTTTCTGGCGATTCTATCCGGCAGACGCATCGCCCGCGATTTCCTCGGCAATCGAGGCAGCGAGCCGAATCGCTTGCGAGCCTGGAGATGAGCGCGCGGAGCTGGGGCTCGACGACAATCCGTTCCAGCATCTGATTGAGCCACTCAAGACCGCGATCGCGGAGCTTGGGCAAGAGTATCAGCGACGGATGAGCGCGCAGGATCCTGGCGAGCTTGTGCGGCTCATCAGGCTGCGGTTGAGCAATCCAGAAGTGCAAGAGCGTCTCGGCGACCTCACCGACACCCTGTTCGACTGGTGCAATCAGCCTCATCCAAGCGATCTACTGAAGCGCGAAGACAGCGTCGCGGAGGCCTACAGGGCACTGAAGGTAGCGGGGACTGATGCGGGAGTGACCGCAGAGTCACTGGAGCGATTATGGCTCGAGTTGGAGGCTAAGGGTCTCGACAGGCCCCTGCCGCGGCCAACAAGCAGAGCGCCCAGCGAGCGGGATTTGCAGCTTGTGTGCTGGGAGCTCGTGATCCCGCAACGGTAGGGGGGGGTCGACGTGCGCCCCAATGTCAGGGGCCTAGAGTAAGATACGGGTATGCCTTAGGGGCAGCCACGGAGGGTGAGCTCAAGAGCGGTGTCATCGACAACAATGTTGTGGCGAGAATCACTCTCAGGGGCCTTCAGATGACGGGAGGACTATTGTGAACCTGATGGTCATCTTGAGCGCAGGGGTATTCTTGTACGCTGTTTGGCTTTGGGTATCTTCCGGATTCGACAGCAGTGTGTTTGACGGGGTCGCAGGTCAGCCCGGTGAGCGTTTCCTGTGGATCGGGGCGGCGGTAGTTGCCTGGGGCGCCTTCAAGTTGGTGGGCTGGTACAGGACTGAGCGGCAGCATTTGCTGCTTGCCAGACGTCTGGAAGACCGAGCCCGCGTCGAAATCTCTCTACTTGAGCGGTCTTTCATGGCGGGTGAAATCGGGGAAGACGAGTACCTTGCGCAAGTCAAAGAGGTGCTCGGGAGATACTATGTCTTGAATGTCTCCAGAATCAGCCGAGAGCTGGCGCTTCAGATCAAGCAGTACGACGCGCGGATGGCTCGTCAGCGGTTCTTGGCCAAGGAGCGACAAGCCTAGGACGGTGCTCGCTCGCGCTCCCTCTCCGCCAGAAATGCTCACCACGACCCATCTAACCCCCGCCGGTCGTCGCAGCCTCCCACGTTCCGCCGTTGCGTTCGATAGTCTCCCGGGCTTCCTGTTCGCTGATCGGCATCGTCTCGGACGTGCCGATGAAGGTGGTCGGTATTCCCGGGTCAAGCACCCAGGCGTCGGCCTCGTAATCGAACCGCCATATCTTCACGCCGTTGCCGCCAGTCCATAGCACCGTTTGGGACTTCCCGAGGCCCGGGGCGCTGCTGTCGGCGAGCCAATACGGCACCACCGTTCCCATGTCCACGATGGTCTCCGCCCCCTCGGGAATCGGGACGCTATCGGCGTTCGCTTGCATCTGTGCCTTCAAGTCATCCATCGCCCCAAGCCTGGGGTCACTCCACCCCGGGGGTGTCACCCATATACCGCCGTTGCGTTGGATGGTGCCCCTGGCTTGCTGCTCGGTGATCGGCGCGACTAGGGGTGATCCGATGAAGATGCTGTACATCTCCCTGTCCTCGACCCATTCGTTGTATCGGTAGTCGAACCGGTGTATCCCGCTGCCGCCCATCCAAAGCACAGTCCAAGACTCCCCAAGGACAGGGAATTCGTCGGCGAGTTGGTAGTTGGACTTCAAGCCTTTCATGGCACCTTCCACGTAGCCTTTTCGGCAAGTCTACCATCTGCGCGCTTAGGCGCTCGGCGGGTCAATCAAGCGCCCTGAACTCGATGCCGATACACTAAGTATGAAGATGCGCTGGTGGGATTCACAGTCGATCAAGATGAAGATTGCCGTGGCATGCGGCCTCGTACTTGTTGTCGGGGTCGGCGGTATAATGCTCATGCTCCACTGGGCGAGCACTGCCGCCCTCGATACCATGGCCGAGCAGGCGTTCAACGATTCCCAGCGCGCCTTCGACTCACTTGTAGCGCAGGACGTACGAATGATGTCGGCAGTTGCCGACTCGCTTGCATCGAATGACGAGATACGCGAGGTGCTTGAATCGGGCGATAAAGAGCTCATGCTCGCCGCTACGCGCCCGCTGCTGCTTGAACTCAAAGAGCGACACGCTATCACCCACCTTTATCTCATTGATACCGGCGGCACGGTTCTGATGAGGGCACACAAACCCAAAGAGAGCGGTGACGTGCTGCAGCGAGAGACTTTTCGGCAGGCACAACGCACCGGAGAAGTCGCCTCGGGACTCGAGCTGGGAAGGACTGCCTTCGCGCTGCGAGTGGTGCGACCCATGCATGCAGACGACGGGCGACTGATCGGCTATATCGAAATCGCCGAGGAGATCGACCATTTTCTCAACATCGTCACTGAGCGCACCGACAATGAGGTCGCCCTGTTGCTTTCCAAAGAGCGGCTCGACCGCAGTGACTGGTCTGAGATGCGCCGGTTGAGCGGTCAGCCCGACGACTGGGACCTCTACGACGATTACGTGTTGGCGGGTAGCTCAAGTGAGGAACTTGTGGCGTCAGACAGACTTCCTTCCGTGCTTGGAATGGGCGCGGATACGGTTGTCGTTCGCGAGAACGGCGGCGAGGTGACTGTTTCGGGGCTGGTGCCGATCTTCGATATGTCGGGAGATGAGGCCGGTGCACTCCTGTTGGTACACGACGTTACGCCATTCGCGCGGATGCTCGACAATGCCC
>JAMDCK010000030.1 GCA_023488435.1 Actinomycetota bacterium | reverse complement strand
ACTGACCCATAGTGACTTGCGTTCTTGAAGAGCTTGAGATAATATTCACGATGTGTTGCGCGAGAGCGCAACCCCTTACCCCTGAGCCTCAAGGTGCCGGCCTTGGGGCTCCCCCAATTAAGCGCCACTTTCATCGGGCAGTGCGAGCGGCGATACGTCTTTGAAAATCATCTCCCCGAGTGCTTGAATTCGCCTAAAGAGGGTCACGTTATCGGCCGATAAGTGAAACATGATCATCTCAGACGAACAGCTCACTCAGGTCATAAAATATCTTCGGATTTCCGAGAGGCGGCCAAGCGACCCGAGCGACGCATGCGATTGTTTTTGCGATAGCCCGGATAAGGCGCTGGTCGAACAACTTCGTCGTGAGCTACTCGCATTGCCTGATTGTCGGAACGATCGAGTTCAAGAGGTCCGTGCAAAAATATGCGAAGATTATCCGATACCAGCAGATGTGGTTGCCCGTAAGATGATAGCCCGATCTATTTCGGATGCTATCCGCTGACTCGACTTCGCGAATTGATTTCCGGATTGAACCAACATCCGCTCATGTAATATTCTTCTGTTCGCACAGCGACTTCGTCAGAGATCGGAGATCCCCACAGTGAAAAGTCTCCCTCGATCCTTGATCACACTGAGTATGAACGCATTCCTGATTCTCGCCGTGCTTCTCACTGCCTCCACCATTGTCCGTTTTTTTGGGGTTTTGGAGGCCCACGCAGTCGGCGCCTGGATCGCGAATCTGGGGGTGCTCCTCACGCCGGAACTTGGATTGCCGGTTGTCATCACACCGTTTGGTGGAGTGTTCGACGCGGACATGGTGGCGGTGATCGCCATCATCATTTTATGTGAGTGGATACTTAGCCTTGGTCGCAACAGGCTTTGACATACGGTTCCATCGTAATCATTCTTGTGTGATCGACTCGTAGGTCGATCAAATAAATCAGGAGGCCGATTTGAACTTCAAGGGAGATCGTCTCGGAGAGTTGTTGATTGACAGCGGGGTGATCACACGCGATCAGTTGGCCGAAGCACTCGCGTTGCAGGCCAGGGGAGGCGGCCGACTAGGCGAAGTCCTAGTTAGGACCCTCGTTCTAACCGAGGACATGATTGCTGACGCCCTAGCGCGACAAAAGGATCTCGAGTACGTCTCGTTGTTGACGTATCCCATTGATCGCACCGCAAGTCAGCTGATTCCCGAGCGTATGGCTAAGAGGCGACAGGTAATCCCCATCGGCTTCGACGAAGAGGTCCTTATACTTGCAATGGCCAACCCCCTCGATATCGAGTCGATTGATGACGTCGAAATGAGGACGGGGTATCGTGTCAGGGCGGTAGTTGCCAGCGCCTCCCAGGTAAGGCATGCGATTGATAAGTTCATTGTCTCTGCCGATGCCCTTCAGGACATCGTTCAAAGCACCAAGCAGGTTGATGAAGAGATTGAACTTCAGGCCGCTGATGATGTGCCTGTTGTCCGGCTAGTCAATCAAGTCATAATGGAGGCCGTCCGAGAAGGAGCCAGCGACATCCACTTCGAGCCAGAGCTCAGGTCGCTCACGATCCGGTACCGCGTGGATGGTGTGATGCGAAAGGTGATGGAGCTTCCTCCCGGCGTACGTCCTGGAGTCACGAGTCGCATCAAGATCATGGCTGAAATGGACATCGCTGAGAGGCGTCTTCCTCAAGACGGCAGGATATCGGTCAAAGTGGACGACCGTTCCGTAGACATCAGAGTCGCAAGCCTTCCCACGCCCAATGGTGAGGCACTGACATTGCGCCTACTCAACTCGGAGCTTGCCTTCCATTCCGTACAGCAACTTGGGCTTACTGAGAGCATGATGGACTCCCTGGTGCGCCTCATCCACCGCCCGTATGGCGCCATTCTTGTTTCAGGCCCGACGGGCTCCGGAAAGTCAACCACTTTATATGCGTGTCTCCATGAGATTGCTGATATCACTCGTAAGGTCATCACCATCGAGGATCCAGTCGAATATCAGATGAGTGGAATCACCCAGATGGCGGTCAACACTAGGATTGGGCTTTCGTTCGCATCAGGTTTGCGTACCGTTCTCAGGTCCGACCCCGACGTCGTCATGGTTGGTGAGGTTCGCGACCCGGAGACTGCCGAGATCGCGATTCGCTCTGCACTGACCGGGCACTTGGTGTTCTCGTCGATTCACACCAATGACGCTCCGTCGGCATTGACACGCCTGACTGACATGGGGGTCCCGCAATACATCACCTCGTCCGCGGTACTCGGTGCCATCGCACAGCGTTTGGTCCGCGCACTCTGCCAGGAGTGCAAGATCCCGTTGAAGGTCCCAGAGACAAGACTTCTTGCGGCTGGATTTTCTCCTGATGAGTTTGGGGATCTCACTGTATGGGGCCCAGAGGGATGTGATCACTGTGGAAACTCCGGATTCAAGGGGCGGATTGGGGTCTTCGAGTTGATGGAGATCGACGATGCGATCATCGCTGCATTCCTTGATCGGGCACCCGCCGAAAGGCTGCGAGAGCTCGCAATTGAGTCCGGGATGGTCCCGATGCGCCAGAACGCCCTTCAGAAGGTCAGAGACGGCATCACCTCTCTCGATGAGATCGATAGGGCGGTGTTCTGACACGTGGGGCCTGGTAGTGGACTCACTGTTGTGCTCGTGATCGACGGCGTGGGGATCGGCCCTCTGCCCGATGCGCATCTCTATGGGGATGAAGGCGCAAATACTCTGGTGAATGTGGCCAGGTCGGTCGGAGGCCTTCACCTACCCAACCTGACGCGAATGGGTTTGGGTAACATCGCCAGGATCGACGGGGTCGACTCGGTCCAAGATCCAACCGCATCCTGGGGTAGATGCGCCGAGGCAAGCGTGGGGAAGGACACCATCACCGGGCACTGGGAGATGATGGGCCTGGTATCGAGCTCGCCATTCCCAACGTATCCCGAGGGATTCCCTTCGGACCTCCTCGAATCCTTCACTCGGGAGACAGGGCTTCAATGGCTAGGTGGAAAGCCGGCAAGTGGAACACAAATCATCGAGGAGCTCGGAGACGAACACGTGTCCACAGGCGCTCCGATCGTCTATACCAGTGCGGATTCGGTCTTTCAGATCGCTGCGCATGAGAGGGTCCTCGACCCGCGCGCACTATATGAGCTGTGTGCCCTCGTCAGAGACCGTGTTTGCGTCGGCCCCCATGCGGTCGCACGCGTGATCGCCAGGCCGTTTGCGGGTCCAGATTCCTCAGGTTCGTACTTCCGAACGTCCGGCCGAAAGGATCTCTCGCTTCCGCCATCGGGTCCCACAGCGCTTGATGCGTTGGCCGAGAGTGGTATCCACTGCACGGGGATCGGGAAGATCGCCGAGATGTTCAGCTACCAAGGAATCGCCGAGTCGATCCCTGCGACAGACAACTCCGACGCTCTAGCTAAGACCACTGCACTCATCGAAGAGGGCAGGAGGGGATTCATCTTCGTGAATCTTGTTGATTTCGACATGCACTTCGGACACCGCAGGGATGCTCACGGCTTCGCCAATGCTCTCGAGCGGTTCGATTTTGGCCTTGCGCAGGTCATCGGGGCATTGCGCGCCAACGATCTCTTGATCATCACCGCTGACCACGGGTGTGACCCGACCACGGAATCAACCGATCACACACGCGAGTACGTCCCCTTGCTCGCACATGCCAAAGGCCTCGATCTAGGCGCATCCCTAGGGACAAGGTCGAGCTTCAGTGATGTCGGGAAGACGATACTCGACTATCATCAGGTGACGAACACTTTGCCCGGGACATCGTTCCTGCAAGAAGTGCTTGGCTGAACACTCGATCGCGTCACTGGAGGGAGCATTGTGCAGATCGTCACCGGGCACGCCAACCCCGATTTCGACTCCTATGCCGCCATGGTTGCGGTCACCAAGCTTTTTCCGGGCACCGTTGGCGTGTTCCTCGGCACGCAGAATCCCAATGTTCGGGCCTTCCACAACCTCCACCAGGACTTCTTGAAGATCGTGGACCTCAAAAGTCTGGATCTCTCGGCGGTCACGCGCCTCTACATGGTGGACACCCGCGATCCCGATAGGATCGGTGAGCTGGGTGAGGTTGCTCGGCGTCCAGGCGTCGAGGTCATCGTCTACGACCATCATCCCGCATCCGAGGATGACATCGCCGCTGCCGAGGATCGCTCGATGGATGTGGGCGCGACCACCTCGATCCTCGTGCACGAGCTGCATACACGTGGCGTGAGTCTTACGCCCCTTGAGTCGAGCCTGATGCTCCTTGGCATCCATGAGGACACCGGTTCGCTCACGTATCCGGGCGCCACGCCGTTCGACTCACAAGCCGTCACTTTCATGATGGAAGCGGGTGCCGATCTTGAGGTAGTCGACCAGTTCTTGGCCCGAAGCCTCGATGATCGACAGAGAGTTCTCCTTGACGAGTTGCTTGCATCATCGCAACTCTTGCATATCAACGGCCAACGCATATTCGTCGGATGGGCTACCGCCGACGGCTACGTAGACAGTGCCAGCATACTGACGCATCACATAATCGAAGATCTCGGGCATCGAGCCGTCATCGCTATCATCGAGATGGGGGAGCGCATCCAGCTTGTTGCTCGTTCGCGTATCCCAGAGCTCGATGTAGGCGCCGTCATGTCTCGCTTAGGCGGGGGTGGTCATCCTCAAGCTGCCTCGGCAGCACTGCGTAAATCGCCGAAGGAAGCGGTCTTGAAGCTGGTCGAAGAAGCCTTGGCAGCCGAGGTGAAGCCCCCGATAGTGGCCTCCGACATCATGACAGCGCCGGTCCGCGTCATCAGTCCGCAAGATTCGATGGCCACGGCCGGTTCGATGATGTCGACCTGGGGTCATGGTGGCTTGCCGGTGGTTCAGAACAACAAGCTGGTGGGGCTGGTCACCCGAAAGGATTTCGACAAGGCCCATCGCCACGCGCTGGACCACGCACCAGTGAAGGGCTTCATGGCTCGCGATGTCATCACCGTCCCGCCGGACGCACCGATTCTAATCCTGCAACGCTACCTGGCCACCGCGGGAATCGGTAGGGTGCCGGTGGTTCTTGACGACGAGCTCATCGGCATCGTTACACGGAAGGATCTGTTGAGAGGGTTGCACGGCGAACAGTATCTTGACAGGAAATCCCCCGGAATCCGAGAGAAGTCGATGGAGAGGTTCTTCGAGTCCTTCAACTTGTTGCTCCCAACTGAGGTCGCTGATTTCACCAAGCGCATCGGAGAACTCGCCGACGAGAACGGCATCAGGGCCTACGTGGTCGGTGGTTTCGTCAGGGACATGCTTCTCGGGACTCGCAATCTTGATATCGATGTGGTTGTAGAAGGAGATGCGATCGCTTTCGCGCAAGCTGCTGCGCACCGCTTGGGTGGGCGCGTGAAAATCCACAGGCGCTTTGGAACCGCGATCTTGGTTGTTTCCAAGAGCCTGCACATCGACATAACAAGCGCCAGGACCGAATATTATGCCCGTCCAGGCGCGCTTCCGACAGTTGAGAGGTCTTCGCTTCGGCAAGACCTGTTCAGGCGGGATTTCTCGATCAACGCGATGGCTGTGTGTGTGAACCCGGACTCGTTCGGCCAGATCGCAGACCCGTTCGGTGGATTGAAGGACCTGGAGCGCAAGAGCCTCAGGGTCTTACATACCCTCTCGTTCATCGAGGATCCAACACGAGTCATGCGTGCCGCCCGATTCGAGGAGCGGTACGACTTCCGCCTCGATCCGATGAGTGAAGACCTGGCTCGCCGAGCCATCGCAATGCAGCTGCTCGATGAAGTCTCTGGTGCCAGGATACGCGAGGAGCTGCTCGACATCATCGACGAGGAGGATCCGGCGTCCATCTTTGGGCGTCTCGCAGACATCGGCGTGCTGCAGACCGTGATACGCCCCGGTGCGAAGCCTCAAATGGTCATCGAATCGATCAGGTCGTCCAGCGACGCTTATGACCGCATAGCTCCGTTGTTCTCCCGAACCCCACGCAGGCGTCTGGTGCTCATCGCAGCTATGGTGGCAGCCGCTGGGAGACAACCCGCTGAACGGTGGCTCAAGCACATGCGTTTCGGCAGGGAGTATTCCGAAGGCGCCTTAGTGGCTGCCGAGAGAACCCCCGAGCTGCTCCTCAAGCTGCGCGATGGGCGGAAGATGCGGAATAGTCGACTGTTCAGACTACTGAAGAGCGTCCCGGACCCAGCGTTGGTCGTATTGTGGGGAGCAGGGGATGTCCGGGTGCGCGAGCGCATCGAGCACTATCTGATCGATCTTGCCCGGATCAAACCGTCTATCACAGGAGATGACCTCACCGCACTTGGGCTTTCCCCAGGCCCGCAATACTCGGCTATACTTGCCGAGGCATTCGACATGCGCCTCGATGGGCACGTTGCCGGCCGGGATCAGGAGTTGGCTAACCTGGAGCGTCTGATCGCAAAACGCCATCGCGGCACCGCCGCGGCTAGGGAGCTTGAATGACGGTAGATACGATCTTGAATATTGCGATCGGTGTGGCACTGATCATACCAGCCATCGTCTTGCACGAGGTGGCTCACGGATACGTCGCGTATCTGCTCGGCGACAGCACAGCCAAGAACCTCGGAAGACTTTCCCTGAACCCAGTACGTCATGTCGACCCTTTTGGAACTTTCCTGCTCCCTTTGATCCTGCTAGTAGGAAGCGGCGGACAGATGGCTTTCGGTTACGCCAAACCTGTGCCGATAAACACCGCGGCGTTCAAGAACCAACGAATGGGCATGTTCTTGACGGCCATCGCAGGCCCCTCGACGAACCTGTTACTTGCTCTAGTGGCCGGCCTAGCTTTTCGTGCGACCGGAGTCTTTCCTGAGAGTATTGTCACCGCAATCGTTGGATACATACTGCTAAGATTCGCAGTGATCAACCTGGTCTTGATGTTCTTCAACCTGATACCGTTTCCGCCCCTCGACGGTTCGAGGGTCTGGCCCCTGTTTTTGAGCAACCGCGGTATGCGCATCTACGACCAGCTTGAGCAGTATGGCTTCGTCATCTTGATCGCTGCCGTTTGGCTGCTACCTTCGGTGCTAGGATTCAATCCGCTAAGCTGGTATTTCGATCTTACCGTCTCGCCCTTGATCAGCCTGTTTGCTGGCATCGGCTGACGCCCGCGACATCATATACATTCAACGACAGGCTGAGGATCCTCGGCAGAACAAGACAACAAGGAGATTCGACGACTAGATGAAGAAGCGAGCACTCACAGGATACAGGCCGACGGGACGGATGCACCTCGGACACTGGTTCGGGAACCTGCAAAACATGTTGGAGATCCAGCATGAGTACGACGCATTCTACTTCGTGGCTGATTGGCATGCGCTCACAAGCGATTGGGCCGATCCCTCGCAGATCCGCCTCTTCACAGAAGAGATGGTGATCGACTGGTGTGCTGCGGGACTCGATCCCGACAAGTGCACGATCTATCGCCAGTCCGACGTTCCTCAGGTCGCTGAGCTCGCGATGTACTTCTCGATGGTTACCCCGATGGGTTGGCTCGAAAGGGTGCCCAGCTACAAAGAGCAGCGCGCGCAAGTCACCGACAAGGACCTGGGTAACGCGGGATTCTTCCTCTACCCGCTACTGCAGGCTGCAGACATCGCCCTAGTTCTATCCGACGTGGTGCCGGTCGGTGAGGACCAACTACCTCACCTTGAGCTGACGCGCGAGATCGTCAGGCGTTTCAACTCGACATACGGCGAATACCTCCGCGAGCCTCAGGCTGTGATCGCAAAGCACGGAGCGAGGGTCCCTGGGCTCGACGGCCGCAAGATGTCCAAGTCCTACCAGAACGCGATCTTCATCTCCGATACGCCCGATGAAATCCGCACCAAGGTCAAGTCGATGATGACCGACCCTGCCCGCAAGCTCAAAACCGACCCCGGGGACCCCGAACTCTGTCCGCTGCACCAGGTCCACAAGTTGATCGGCGATCCCAGCCGGATCGAATCCTGGGAGGATTGCTGCCGCAACGCTACCTGTGGATGCGTGGCCCACAAGAACGAGTTCGCCAATGACCTCACAGAGTATCTAGCCGATTTCCAGGCCAGGCGTGCCAAGATCGCTTCGACGCCGGGTTATGCCGAGGAGGTCCTTCGTGCCGGTGCCAAGAAAGTCATACCCGTCGCTGAGGAAGTGCTCGCCACCTGTCGCCGGCATCTGTCGATCGATGGCTGAGTTCGGAAGCGACGCGGATTGTGACGTATAAAGTACGGACATCTGGCTTCGAAGGACCCTTCGATTTGCTGCTGCACCTGGTTTCCCGCCAGCGGCTGGACATCAACTCGATCTCGGTCGTTGCGATCACGGATCAGTATCTGGAACACGTTGAGCGGATGAAGGAGCTCGACCTCGATGTCGCCAGTGACTTCCTGCTGGTGGCCGCCACTCTGCTCGAGATCAAGGTCGCCTCGCTTCTCCCGAAGGATGCTCCGATGCTCGTCGGCGACGAATATGACGACCTGTCGCCAGAGGAAGCCAAGAATCTGCTGGTCACACGCTTGCTCAAGTACATGCAATTCAAGAATGTGGCGCTGGAGCTCATGGCGCGACATGAATCCGAGATGCGCACCCACAGGCGCCACGCTCCGCTGGAGGAGCCATTCTCGCGACTACTGCCCGATTTCCTGGCGGAGGTCACGCTTCATAACCTCGCGGTGACCTGTGCTGAACTCGTATATCGCCGAGAAGCCTTCATCCTCGCCGCGGATCACGTTGCGAGCATGCCTTTGTCCCTGGAGTCACGCTGCCGAGCCCTCGCCAAACGGCTGATCGACACGAAACGCTTGAGGTTCCAGCAGCTCGTTGAGGAATCGAACGGTTCACCCGAGGTCGTCGTAGTCACCCTGCTGGCGGTCCTTGAGTTCTACAAGCGGGGGATAGCTTCCGTGCAACAGGATGAGGTGTTCGGCGACATCCTCATCCAGCTCCTGGACGCTGACGCAGCAATGACCCCGATCGATATCGAGGAGGAAGAATGACCACCGACGATACCCGCCAGCTCACAGGCGCGATCGAGTCACTGCTTTTCGTAAGCAACGAGCCGGTCACCGCTGCCAAGATCGCCAAAGTTCTAGAGATCACTGATGCCGAGGCTCTGGCATGTATCCAGGCGCTGGCTTTAGAGTACGCCGACTCAGAGCGCGGTTTCCAGCTTCGAGAGGTCGCTGGCGGCTGGCGGATGTGCACCCACCCTGCATTCCATGAGTATGTCGAGAAGTTCGTGCTCAGTTGGGACACCCGGCGCGTCACCCAAGCCGCTCTGGAGGCACTTGCGGTCATCGCCTATCACCAGCCGGCCACAAGAGCGCGGATCAGCGCTGTCCGAGGCGTCAACTCCGATGGCGTCATAGGGTCCTTGATCGAGAAGGGCCTCGTTACCGAGATGGGTCGCGACAAGGACCACGGTAACGCGATCCTCTACGGCACCACCCCGGCCTTTCTCGAGCATTTCGGGTTGAAAGACCTCTCGCAGTTGCCTCCGCTGGAGGAGTTCGCACCGGATCCCGCCACCGAGAATGCGCTGCGGGAACGCCTAGGGGCACTCGACGGCTCGATCCTTACGGACGTCGACGGACAGCCCTGATGGTGTCGATGCGTTTGCAGAAGTTCCTTGCGCGCAGCGGCGTAGCCTCACGTAGGGGTAGCGAGAACCTGATGACTGCAGGTCGAGTCAAGGTCAACGGGGTCGTGGTCACCTGTCTGGGTACCAAGGTCGATCCTTCGGCGGATGTCGTTACTGTTGACGACCGACTCATCGATCCTGGCGGTGAACCCGTATACCTGATGCTGAATAAGCCAGTCGGGTACATCACCTCGATGGGGGATCCCTTCGGCAGGCCAACCGTGGCTGAGCTTGTTCCCGATGACATCCCGGGACTCTTTCCGGTGGGGCGGCTGGACATGGATACCACAGGACTGTTGCTGTTCACCACCGATGGTGCCATGGGCTACAGGCTGCTGCATCCAAGTTTCCACGTGAGCAAGGTCTACCTCGTCGAGCCCGACCGACCGGTCACCGACGAGCAGCTTGAGGCCCTTTCGGCAGGTGTGATGCTCGATGACACGCTCACATTGCCAGCGACCGCCAGGCGCGTTTCCGGCTATACTGGCATCCCACGGGTCGAGCTTGTGATCACCGAAGGTCGCAAGAGACAGGTCCGCCGGATGTTCACTCGCGTTGGCAATGGGGTCGCTGGACTCCACCGGGCCGCCTTCGGGCCGCTCAGGGTCGACGGGCTGCAGGAGGGCGCATGGCGCCACCTCACCGAGACGGAGGTCCAGGGTTTGCGTGAGCTGATGGATGCCGAGAAGGAGTCAGCACTGCCATGATCAAGGATGCGCGAAGAGCTTTGGCTCTGTTGACTGTTGCGCCGGATACTCGTGATCCGGTGGATCGATCTGGCGCCACAGGGTGGTTCCCCTGGGTCGGACTGGCGCTGGGCGCCGTCACGGTCCTACCGCTTGCTGTCGTGGCTGCGCTCAACGCCGACGGAGGGCAGGGGGAGATCATCGCGCGGGCGGCGGTGCTCTTTGCCATGCTCGTCGTGGGCATCCAGGGACTTCTCTCCCGCTTGGTGCACTTCGAGAGCTTCGCCCGTCTGATGCACGCTGTGTTCAAGGGGAAGACCCCGCGCGAGCGTTTGGCGTTACTCGAGACCGAGTCGATCACATACGTAGGGGCCGCCGCTGTTGCGCTCGCCACCTTCCTCTACATCGCTGCGACCACCGTTGTCCTGGGCAGCGACAATGAGATCTGGCTTCTGATCGCAGTGCCCGTGCTTGGGAGGCTATCGGCGACTTTCGGCGCATGGTTTGGCAGCTCCGCGACACCTGACGGCCTCCACGCAGGGATGATCGGCCAGCCTAAGCCACTCACAATCATCATCGCTGCTTCTGCGCTGGTGCTTGTCGCCGCTGGAATGTTCCACTTCTACGACCGCACCGGGCTTATCTGGCTTGCGTTCGCTGCCTTCGTCGCCCTGAGTATCCCGCATCAACTCGCCGAGAAGTTCAAGGGCGTGACGGGTGACGTCATGTGGGCGAGCGTGCTTATCACTGAGGTTATCGCTCTGGTCTTCGCTGCAATCTGGCTTGCTTGGTGACGGGGCCGGATGATGAGGATCGGAGGGTAACGGTGGATTTCGGCAGACTGATACGCAGCGAGTTGGATGCGCTGACTCCTTACACGCCGGGACTGCGTGCATCGGAGGTCAAGGAGAAGACCGGCGCTGCGCGTATCGTGAAGCTGTCGAGCAACGAGTTCTCGGCCGGGCCCGTGCTTGAGGCGGTTCGCGCGATCGAGGCCATGGCGCTGCATGCCAACCGATACCCGGATGGTTCGGCCAGAGCCCTTAGAGGCCGCATCTCGCGATGGCTGGATGTCCCCCGGGACAACGTCGTGGTCGGAGCCGGTTCCAACGAGCTCATTCGGCTCATCGCCCAAGCCGTACTCAGGCCCGGCGATGAGTGCGTGTTCGCCTGGCCAAGCTTCGTGGTGTACCCGATTGTCACGCAGATGTTCGGCGCGACGGCTGTTCCCATCCCGCTGAAGGCCGACGACACCCACGACCTCGAGGCGATGGCCGATGCGATCACGGAGCGCACCCGCCTTGTGTTCCTGTGCAATCCCAACAACCCGACCGGCACCATCTACCACCGCATCGCCTTCGAGCGGTTCCTCGGCAGGTTACCCGAGCATGTGTTGCTCGTCGTCGATGAGGCGTACTTCGAGTTCGTTGCCGATGAGCACTATCCCGATGCGCTGCGGTACTTCGATTCGGCGCCTGCGCTTTGCGTGATGCGCACGTTCTCGAAGATCTACTCGCTGGCAAGCCTGAGGATCGGTTACGGTGTGGTTCCCGAGCCGATCAGACATGCGATCGAACGCCTGCGCGAGCCCTTCAACACGAGCGCGCTGGCTCAGGCCGCTGCCTACTACTCGATTCCGGAGCACGATGAGATCGAGCGGCGGCGCGCCGAGAACATCGAGTCGCGGGATCGGATGTGTGAGGCATTCGACCAGATCGGACTGGAGTACGCCGCGAGCCATGCGAATTTCGTGTACGTGAAGACCGACGAGCCGCAGCGCTTGTTCGAAGCCTTACTCGCCGAAGGGGTCATCGTGCGGGATTTCGGCGCCAGTCCCGCACTGCGTGTGACGGTGGGCGACCCTGAGGAGACTGCGTTCGCTATCACGGCTTTCGAGCGAGCATATGCCAGACTTTACGGATGATTAGAGGATCGAGGCTGATGGAGTTCCAAAGGATATGCATCATTGGAGTGGGCCTGATCGGCGGGTCGTTGGCTGCGACTGCCAAGAGCGTAGACCCGGCGATCACGATCTTTGGGATCGATAGGGATTCCGAAGCGCTGGCTCATGCGATCGCCGCCGGCTATCTCGACGACGGCGTGACCCCGTGTGACGCCCGGGTGCGCGAGTGGCTCGGCGCCGGCGGACTGGCGCAGGGCGCTTGCGACCTCGTGATCCTTGCAACGCCGGCATCGTGCGCTGACGAGTGGTTCGCTTTCCTCGGCGCATCCGGTTTCGAGGGCACCGTCACCGACGTTGCGTCCACAAAGCGCCCCGTCCTTTCCGCTGCCGAGAAGCACCTGGCGTTTCCTGCGGGGTTCGTGGGTGGGCACCCGATGGCGGGGTCAGAGGTATCCGGCGTCAAAGGTGCTCGGAGCGATCTTTTCAAGGGTGCCTACTATGTGCTGACGCCGACCCGGGAGACAAGTCCTGAGGCGTATCGCAAGCTGCATGCCTTCCTGACACGCCTGGGTGCGCGGGTCATCTCGGTCGACGCGAAGGAGCACGACGAGGCCGTGGCCATCATCTCGCATGTGCCGCATGTGACCGCCTCGGCGTTGGTGAACCTGGCGAAAGGCCATGCCGGCCAGGGCGACGACATGCTTCGTCTGGCCGCTGGCGGCTTCAAGGACACCACCCGCATCGCCGCAGGCAGCCCAGAGCTGTGGACGGGCATCTGCCTGGACAACCGCGAGGCCATCACCGAGGCCATCGAGGAGCTGCGAAGCGTCTTGGGCGACTTCGCGGACAAACTCGCCCGACAGGACAGCGAGGGGATCATGCAGTGGCTCGCGCAAGCCGCCGATATCAGGCGTGCGCTGCCTACCCAGTGGGTCCCAGCGTCCGTAAAGCTCACAGAGATCATCATCCCGATGGCCGATCGCCCAGGTGTGATCTTCGAGGTGACCTCGGCGGTGTGGCGCGCGGGTTGCAACATCGAGGCGATAGAGATCGACCACCTCTCCGAGGATTCGGCGCTGCTTGTGCTGGTGATCACCGATGAGGGCGACCTCGAGCGCCTGATCGCTGACTTGTCCGCCGAAGGATACGCCCCGACCGCCCGACCGATCGAGTCGGGGAAGTGAGGACTTGATGCGATTTGCAGTCAACGGAAATGGTGAGCCGCTGCGTGGGCACCTCAGGGTCCCGAGCGACAAGTCGCTTTCGCACAGAGCGGTGCTGTTCGCGGCGATGGCTTCCGGGACATCGCGCCTGACCGGCGTGCTCGATAGCGCCGACGTGCGTGCGACTATCGGGGCCGTCGCCTCTTTGGGCGCCAAGGTCGAGATGCTGCCGCCAGCCGAGGACGGCCTCGCTATGCGGATCACCGGCTGGGGAGATGACGGTCCGCGACCCTCGAGCGCGACGATCGACTGCGGGAATAGCGGGACTACTGCGCGGCTGCTGATGGGCGTACTCGCTGGCTGGCCGCTATCGGTGACGCTTGTGGGGGATGAGTCCCTCTCGGCAAGGCCGATGCTGCGGGTGACCGATCCGCTCACCTCGATGGGGGCGCGATTCACAACCCGTGAAGGCAGACTACCCGTCACCGTCGAGGGCGGCACTCTGGCGCCGATCCGCTACGCGAGTCCTGTGGCAAGCGCGCAGGTCAAGAGCGCCGTGCTCCTCGCAGGACTCCGCGCCTCCGGGCGCACCGCCGTCAGCGAGCCCGCGCCCAGCCGCGATCACACCGAGCGGCTGCTTGCGGCGTTCGGCATCGCGGTGGATCGCGACACAGCGACCTTCGAGGCTTCGGTCGAAGGCCCCGGGCGGCTTACCGCGGCTGACGTCGTCGTGCCCGCTGACCCTTCCTCCGCGGCGTTTCCGGTCGTGGCAGCGATGCTGGTCCCCGGTAGCAGCATCCGGCTTTCCGATGTCGGACTCAACCCCACACGCACGGGCTTCCTGCGGGTCCTCGAGCGCATGGGCGCCCGCATCACGATCACTCCCACGGGCGACCCGGACACCGCAGAGCCCATCGGCGAGATCGCCGCCGAGTACACCGATTCGCTGCAGGCTACGACGGTTTTCGCTACCGAGGTACCCTCGCTCGTCGACGAGATTCCGGTCCTCGCCGTGCTGGCCGCCCGCGCCTCAGGCGTCACACGCTTCGAGGGTGTGGGGGAGCTTCGGGTCAAGGAGACCGATCGCCTTGAAGCCGTACGCGACGGGCTCTCGAAACTCGGCGCCGAGGTCACAGTCACCGGTGATGTCCTCGAGGTTGTTGGTGCGGGGAGTGCGGCCCAGGGCTCCTCGGCGATCTTCGCAGGCGCTCATCTCGACTCTCTAGGAGACCATCGCCTCGCGATGGCGTGGGCTGTCGCGGGACTCGCGGCTTCGTCCCAGGTCACGATCGATCGCTTCGAGGCCGTTGACGTCTCGTACCCTGATTTCGCCGATGACATGCGTTCGCTGGGTGCATGGTGAGAGCAGCCGATATCTCCCGATTTCGACCGAAGGGATTGCAGTGATAGTCGCCATCGATGGACCCGCCGGCTCAGGCAAGTCCACTGTCGCCAAAGCTGTGGCCGAGCGCCTCGGCATCCATCATCTCGACACTGGTGCTATGTATCGCAGTGTCGCGCTGAAGGCGCTGAGGGCACAGGTCGATCTCGCTGATGACGCGCTTGTTGGCGAGATCGCTCGCTCGGCCAAGATCGATCTTCGAGTCCTCGATTCCGCTTCTGGTACCCGGCAATCGGCCCAACCCCCGCAGGTGCTGCTTGACGGCGTTGACGTTACCGCCGACATTCGCACCCCCATGGTCGATCAGGCGGTCTCGATGGTAGCGCGCCTCCCGCAGGTGCGCGAAGCGATGGTTTCTCGGCAGCAGGAGATCGGTGCGCGGATCTCGCTCGTTGCCGAAGGTCGCGATGTGGGCACAGTGGTCTTTCCGGACGCAGGGGTGAAGGTCTTCCTGACTGCCTCACCCGAAGTCCGCGCAGCCCGCAGGCACCGGGACCTGGCTCACACTGGCGAGAAGATCGAGGCCTCGGCCGTGGGCGAGATGATCGACCGCCGAGACGAGGCCGACCGCACCCGCGCAGTGGGCCCACTGGCAGCAGCCGCCGACGCAGAGATCATCGACACCTCGGATCTCACGATCGATCAGGTGATCGATCGCGTGGTCGATCTGGTCCGGAGTCGATCATGAGCGCACCAGACCCCCTCATGCCCACGGACGATTTCACCCTCGCAGTGTTTGCTCGCAAGTACCTCGCCGCGCCATTCCGCCGTCTCTTCAAGACCAAGCTGTTCGGCACTCACAACGTTCCCGAGGGGCCGGTCATCTTCGCGGGGAACCACATCTCTTATGCGGACCCCATGATCCTCTGGGCTTCTGCATCGCGTCCGGTGCACTTCATGGCTAAGTCGACTCTATGGAAGAATCCCGTTCTCGCTTGGGGGCTTTCCAGGCTGTGGGCGTTCCCCGTCGACCGCGACAAATCCGACCGTAAGGCGATTCAGATCGCAGAGACGCTGCTCAAGCGTGGCGACACGGTCGGTATCTTCCCCGAAGGCACTCGAAACCTCGCTGGAACCGCCGACGCACAGCAGGGAGTGGCCTTCATCGCTCTTCGCGCTGGCGTTCCTATCGTCCCGGTCGCCATCGTTGGCACCGAGAAGATCCGCCCGCGCGGAGTGCGCACGATCCGCTTTCCGCAGATCACCATCGCTTTCGGCCCGCCCATCGAACCCGCGGATTTCACCGAAGGCTCGCGGAAGGAACAGATGGCGATGATCACCTCGGCGGTCATGAAAGGCATCGAATCCCAAGTCGCCAAGGTGCGCGAAGGCAAGCTTGAAGAGGGGAGTGCGAGATGAAGGTCCGGGTCGCTCGGCACGCCGGGGTCTGCTATGGAGTCGAGCGCGCACTCAAACTCGCCGAGGAGGCCGCCTGCGCAAGCACTGCAGTCCACACACTCGGTCCGCTGATCCACAACCCTCAGGCCGTGAGCGAGTTGCGCGAGGCGGGAATAGTCGCAGCGGAGTCGCTCGATGAGGTCGGCGAGGGCGTGCTAATCATCCGCTCGCACGGTGTCGACCCTGCAATAATCGACTCCGCCCGGGCCAAGGGGCTCACTGTCATCGACGCGACCTGTCCGCACGTGAGCAAGGTGCATCAGGCCGCAAGTGTGCTGCGTGATGAAGGCTACCACGTCGTCATCGTCGGCGAGGCCGATCATCCCGAGGTCGAAGGCATCATGGCCCACGCAGGCGGAGAAGCCCTCGTGCTCCAGAGCGAAGCCGAACTGCCGTCACACATTCCCGCAGGCAAGGTCGGCGTGGTCGTCCAAACCACCCAATCCCACAAGAGCCTTACCGCAGTCGTCGACGCACTCGTGCCCCGTTCGCGCGAGATCCGTGTCTTCAACACGATCTGCTCCGCCACCGCCAAGCGCCAGCGTTCCGCCGAGAAGCTCGCAGCAGACGTCGATGTGGTGATCGTGGTCGGGGGGTACAACTCCGGCAACACAGCCCGCCTCACCGAGGTCAGTAAAGCCGTGAATCCTCGAACCTGGCAGGTTGAGACCGCAGACGAGGTCGACGAATCCTGGTTCACCGGAGCCACGATAGTTGGCGTCACCGCCGGTGCCTCGACGCCCGACAAGCAGATGCGCGAGGTCATCGCAGCGATCGAGGCGATCGGAACATCGATGTGATCAAGTTCGTTGAGCCCGGATCCCCAGCACACCGGCAGGGGATCGTCGCTGGAGACACGGTAGTTGCCGTAGACGAAAACCCCATAGCCGACGTCATCGACTGGCAGTGGTACTCCGCCGACGACCACATCACGCTTTCTATCCTGACCGCCGAAGGGACCGCTCGCACCATTGAGTTGACCCGGGATTTCGGCGTTGGTTGGGGAATCCACTTCGAGGACCGGCTCTTCGACGGGATCCGCAGTTGCCGCAACAAGTGTGAGTTCTGCTTTGTGGCTCAGCTACCGCCAGGCCTGCGCAAGACGCTTTACGTGCGCGATGATGACTTCCGCCTCTCGTTTCTGGACGGCAACTTCATTTCGCTGACCAATCTTAGCGAGTCCGATCTCTCCCGGATCATCGAACAAAGGCTCTCGCCCCTCTACATTTCCCTTCACGCCGTCAACCAGAAGGTCCGCTCCCGGCTGATCGGATGCGCGCTGGACAACGCGATCGTGAGCCTGCTCACGCTCACGGAGGCTGGTATCGAGGCCCATATACAAATCGTGCTCACGCCACAGGTCAACGACGACGGCGTCCTCGAAGAAACCCTTACATGGCTCGCGGAACGCAACAACATCCTCTCGGTTGGGATAGTCCCCTTAGGCTACACCAGCCATCAGTCCCGCTTCGGATCATCGTGGGAGGATCCCTCGGCGGCCCTCTCCGTTATCGAGCAGGTGCGACCCTGGCAAGTTAGGATGCGCTCGGAGATAGGTATCGATTGGATCTACCTCGCCGATGAGTTCTACATCAACGCCGGCCAGCCCCTGCCAGACGCCACCCGTTACGACGGATTCCCGCAGTACGAGAACGGCATCGGCATCGCTAGATACTTCCTCGACGACATCGCGGCATCCAACAAAGCCCTGGGTGAGGCATTGAGAGCCTTCGCACCCGAGGTGCGGATCACCCTTGTCACTGGGACCCTTGCGGCCGGTGTGGTGCGAGAAGCGCTCTCAACTATCGATTCCCACTCCCGAGTCCGCGTCCTCGAGGTGGAGAACTGCTTCTTCGGAGGAAACGTCGGCGTCACGGGTCTGCTTGCCGGGCGCGATATCGAAGAAGCTATCCGCGACGATTCGCAGTCGGATTCGCCAGCCGACCTCTACCTGGTTCCGGATATCATCTTCAACTCCGACGGCCTGACGCTAGACGATTTGACCGCCGAAGATCTCTCCGCCGCGCCACCAGCCCGACTTCGCATCGTGACCGCCGACGCCGCCGGTCTTTTGAGCGGCCTGCACCCGTGATATCCTGATAGTTCGATCCTGACCGGCTATATCTCAAGAAGTACTGGTGAACCCTCGATGACACTACCTATCGTTGCTGTTGTCGGCCGACCGAACGTTGGCAAGTCGACATTCGTCAATCGCATAGTTCAATCCGATACCGCGATCGTGCACCCTTCATCGGGCGTGACGCGCGACCGCTCCTACCACAGGGCCGACTGGAACGGCCGTGAGTTCATGCTCATCGACACCGGTGGTATCGAGACCGCAAAGGACGATCCCTTCTCGGAGTCGATCCGCGCGCAGGCTATCATAGCCGCCGAGGAAGCCGACGTCATCATCGTCCTTGTCGACGGGAAGGCCGGTGTAACCGCTGATGATGAAGCCATATCCAAGCTGCTTCGCCGAGTAGACAAGCCGATCTTCCTCGCAGTGAACAAGATGGACACGCCCAATAAGACTCTCGAGATTCACGAGTTCTGGAACCTAGGGATGGGTCAGCCATGGCCGGTCTCAGCCACCCATGGCCACGGGACGGGAGACCTACTCGACGAGCTTGTCGAACAGCTACCCGAGCCTGCACCTCACGTAGACCTTGATGCTATCGATGTAGCTATCATCGGACGGCCCAATGCGGGCAAGTCTTCGCTACTCAACCGTATGGCGGGCGTTGAGCGCGCCATCGTTAGCGATGTCGCTGGCACTACGCGGGATGCACTCGATGTCATGGTCGAATATGGTGACCAGCGTTACCGCCTGGTCGACACTGCAGGCATTCGCCGAAAGTCCCAGATCGACGAAGATGTCGAGTTCTACGGCTTCGTTAGAGCAATGCGCGCCATTGACAGGGCGCAGGTAGTGCTTCTCGTCGTCGATTCGACGATCGGAGTCACAGATGGCGACCAGCGGATTGCCCGATTCGCCAAAGAGCGAGGTACAGCAATGGTAGTCCTGCTCAACAAATGGGATCTCATCGACGATCAGGAAGAGCGCGATGAGATCAAATGGCAGATCGAAGACAAACTCGGGTTCGTCAGTTTCGCCCCGGTCCTGAGGATCAGTGCCCTCACTGGCGCAAAGGTCCACAAGATCTATCACACCATTGATCGTGTGTGGGACTCCTACACCAGGGAGATCACAACGAATGCGCTTAACAGACTGCTCACCGAGATGCGTGATTTCGGACACACCGTGAGCAAAGGATCTGCGACCTTGCGTATGCACTACGTCACGCAGACGCGGACCTCTCCGCCCGGATTCACGTTCTTCGCAAACAACCCCAAGCTTGTCGACGACTCGTTTCGGAGGTACGTCGAGAACCGCCTGCGGTCGACGTTCGACTTCACCGGAACGCCGATTTCGGTAAAGTTCAAGCCGAAGGGCTGATCGGGCGTGGAGACGATACTGCTCGCTTCAGTCGTTGCGACACTCTCGTACTTCGTAGGAGCCATCCCTTTCGCCTTGCTCATCGGAAAATGGTTCTTTGCGACCGACGTGCGCAACCACGGCTCCGGAAATCTAGGCGCTACAAACGTCATGCGAGTACTCGGCTGGAAGGCTGGGCTTGCGGTATTCCTTCTCGATGCTGCGAAAGGTGCCGTCTGTGTTCTCTTCGCTTCGGTGATACATCCCGCTGCAGCGGGAGAGCCGATGCAGGATATTCTATACATCGGTGCCATGATCGCCGCAGTCATGGGCCACTCGTACTCACCATACATCGGTTTTCGGGGAGGGAAGGGAGTCGCCACGGCAGCCGGAGCCATCTTAGTCCTAACGCCCGCAGCGTGGCTTGGCACGTTTCTGACCTTGGTGGCCGTCGTCGCCATCTTCAAGATGGTCTCGCTTGGATCCATAGCTGCGGCAATCGTTTATCCGGTGCTGACTGTCGCGATTTACAGCGATCGCCCTGCAATCGTCGCAATGGCGGTCCTAGTTGCGGTCCTCGTGATCTGGCGACACCGGGTCAACATAGTCAGGATCGCCAAAGGGCAGGAGAGCAGGATCACTGACAAGAAGGTAGTGGTGGACATTCCTGCCAAAGCAGTTTCAGATAGCTTATCAACGGCGGGCGCGCCCTCGATGAGCGACGAGCACAGGAGCGGATCATGAGTATAGCTGTAGTGGGTGGCGGCTCTTGGGGTACAGCGGTCAGCTGGCTTCTCGGCAACAAAGGCATCGAGGTGTCGATGTGGGTCAGAGAACCCGAGATAGCCGAGTCGATCAACACTTCGAGCAGGAACCCGGTCTACCTCAAGGACATAACGCTTTCGGCATCTGTTTCAGCGAGTAGCGACATCAAGGCGGCGGTTTCCGGGGTCGATGCGATTGTCATCGCCACCCCTAGCATCGCAGTCAGAGCGATGGCGCAAGCCATGAGCGCATATGTGGCGGCCGATATTCCGGTTATCGTGCTGTCGAAGGGGGTCGAGAGCGGCACATCAATGCTTATGACCCAGGTGCTAGCCGATGTGCTCGGCAACCCTGAGCGTCTTGCAGCACTCTCCGGCCCCAACCACGCCGAGGAAGTCAGCCGAGGAATCCCAACCGCTACTGTCGTCGCCTCCCACGACGAGGTTGTCGGTAGGTTCTTCCAGGAGCTCTTCATGACACGCACCTTCCGTGTTTATACGAACCCCGATGTCGTCGGCGTCGAGCTTTGTGCCGCATCCAAGAATGTCATCGCGATCGCTGCAGGGATGTCCGATGGCCTAGGGTATGGCGACAACACCAAGGCGACCCTCATGACACGCGGACTCGCCGAAATGGCACGCTTAGGTGCCACAATGGGTGCGAATCCGCTGACCTACATGGGCCTTGCAGGAGTCGGCGACCTCATCGCCACATGCACATCGAAGCACAGTCGCAACCGTTCGCTGGGTGAGCACGTCGCCAAGGGAGGCGACGTCGCGAGCTGGGAAGCAAAGACCAAGATGGTCGCCGAGGGTGCAGTCAGCTGTATCACCGTTGACGAACTTGCCAGACAGCACGGCATCGAGCTTCCCATTACGATCCAGGTTCGGGAAGTACTCCATGCACAGGGTTCCCTGGAGGACGCAGCCCGCTCCCTGATGGGCCGAGAAGCCCGCGATGAACTGCACGGCATGGGGCTTGTCGACGACTGACCGCTAGCGTTTCTCGGTAGAGGACATCTGCTTCTGGTATCATGTGCACAGAAGTGTACACATCATGATATCGGGCGCCCGATACCGACTCTCGATAGGGGGCAGTGGATGCATCTGGAAACGATGGAACGCACAGACACACTCAACGACGGGATCGCTGCACGCGTTGGGGCTTTGATCGAAAGACGCGATTCACTCATAGATGCCGATCGGTACTTCTACCTCAAAGCCATCTCGGGGGCCACAAACAATCGAGTCCGCACTTCGGACGGCTCCGAATACATCATGCTCGCCTCATACAGCTACCTGGGTCTGATCGGACATCCCAGGATCGATGAGGCCGCCAAGCGCGCCATCGAAACGTATGGCACGGGCGCAGGAGGAGTTCGACTCCTCACAGGGACGATGGATCTCCACGAACAACTGGAGGCCCGGATCGCGGCTTTCAGCGGCCGAGAAGATGCATGCGTTTACTCGAGTGGCTACGTCACCAACCTTGCGATCATCACTGGGCTTACTGGTCCTGGTGACCTAGTGTTGATGGACAAACTCGACCACGCCTCGATTGTCGACGGAGCGCTGCTCTCTGGTGCCAAGTGGAAGACGTACAGGCACAACGACATGACGCATCTTGAGCGCCTGCTCTCAGAGGCGCAGGGGCAGTACCAGACCGTTCTCGTGGTCGCCGACTCGGTCTTCTCGATGGACGGCGACATCATGGATCTGCCACGCACCGTAGAGCTTTGCCGCCGATATGGTGCGAGGCTGATGGTGGACGAGGCTCATTCGATTGGATCGCTCGGAGCGACAGGGCATGGAGTTGAGGAGCACTTCGGTATGCCGGGTGTCATCGACTTGAAGATGGGAACGCTCTCCAAGTCGATCCCGTCTGTGGGCGGATATCTGGCTGCATCCAAGGAGATCGTCGACTACCAGAGGCACATGTCCAGGCCATTCATCTTCTCTGCGGCGTTGCCACCAGCGCAGGTTGCTGCAGCGATGGCTGCTCTCGACGTGATTGAGGATGAGCCTGAGAGGGTCTCTGCGCTACACAGGGTCACCGAGCGCTTCACAGCAGGACTCAAAGCGCAGGGCTGGAACACCATGGATTCAACCACTTGCGTGGTGCCCGTTCTCGTCGGCGAGGAAGGGCTCACGATGGACTTGACGCGCCTGCTGTTCGACAGCGGAGTCTTCGTGTGTCCGATCGTGCACCCAGCCGTTCCACGCGGGATGGACAGGCTGCGGACCTGCCTGATGGCGACGCACACCGACGACGACATTGACACTGCACTTGCAGCTTTCGAGTGCGCCGGGAAGACCCTTGGCCTTATCGGCTAACCGGCCCCTCTTCACTGAGCAAGCTCATTCCATTGCATCCAGGATGCCGTTGATGTCGCGCGGTGACTCTGCACGCTTGTAGCCGGGCACTGACGCTGCGGCCAGCTCGTCACCGTAGGACGGAACGCCTTCCTGCTGGTAGTAGATGCCGATGGGCACTGTGCACTCATCGGGCGTGCAGGTGAGTGCGTGGAATGTGCTAAGCGACAAGTCGAAGGCGGCCGTGCGGTCAGAGGTGTCCCAACCCCGATCCTCCAGGCGCCATACGCGCTCCTTGAACCACTGGAATGTATTTAGCTTGTTCCAGGTCACGCAAGGCTGGAAGACATCGACCAGTGCGAATCCCTTGTGGGTAAGCGCTGCGATATAGAGCTGGGTGAGATGCGCGATGTCGCCCGCGAAACCTCGGGCGATGAAGGTGGCCCCTTCGGCAAGTGCCAGGCCGATCGGATTGACCGGTTGCTCTAGTACACCTTGCGGCGTAGAGACCGTCTGCATGAGCCTGTCGGTGGTGGGAGAGGCTTGCCCGGTCGTCAGGCCGTAGATCTGGTTGTTATGTGTGATGCATGTCAGGCGCACGTTCCTCCTGGCGGCGTGGACGAAGTGTCCGAGCCCGAGTCCATAGCCATCGCCGTCACCCATCTCGACGATCACTTCAAGGTCGGGGCGGGTCAACGCCAGTCCGGCGGCAGGGGGCAGTGAACGCCCATGAAGTGCATGCATTCCAGCCACGTCGAGGAAGTCAGCGCCGTTGCCGTGACAGCCGATACCCCACACCACACTGAACTCGTGCTTCTCCCAGCCGAGCTCGGCCAGTGCTCTCCTGAGTGCTTCTGACATCCCATAGTTGCCGCATCCCGGGCACCAGGTCTGTTTCACTGAGGTCATGAAATCCTTTGGAGTCGGCATGTTACTGGATGACCTCCTTGACCCAACGGGCGATCTGATCGGGGCTGAAAGGCCGTCCATCGTAGCGGTTGAGTGTCTCATCGACGTCGATCAGGCAATGCTCCCTGATGAGGCCGCGTAGCTGACCTGTCATGTTGCCTTCGATGACTGCGGTCCGGCCCGCCGAATCGAGGAACGCACGGACCTCCTCGGCGGGGAAGGGCCAAAGCGTGACGCATTGCAGGATGTTGATCACGATACCTTCGTCTTGCAGGATGCCCATCGCCTCCAAGGTCGGCATCTTCGTCGAGCCGAAGAGAATTATCGAGAGATCGGCTTGTTCCGGCCCTAATCGCACCGGTGGGGGAACGAGATCGCGCGCCAGCTCCATCTTGCGCATGCGCTTCTCGTTTTGGACGACACGAGTGTGCGCATCCTCGCCGAGCGAGCCGAAGCCGCGCTCGTCGTGCTCGTAGGAGTTCACAATCTGCTCCGCGCCGATGACCCCGGGAAGCGCACGCAAGCTGACTCCGGAAGGAGAGTCCTTGTAGCGAGCGTATCTGCCTTCGGCATCGAGGGCCTCGGGGTGTTCCGTGAGGTCTCCTTCGGTTACAAGCGATCCTCGATCGATGCTCACTTCCGAGCCGTCGAAGCGCGTTACCGTTCTGCGGTTATCGGAGAGATAGGTGTCGCCAAGGATGATCACAGGCGTCTGGAGCAAGTCAGCTAGGTTGAAAGCACGCCAGGTCAGGTCGAAGGCGTCCTGATGATCCCCGGGGGCGAGCACCACCCGCGGAAACTCCCCCTGGGATGCGTGCAAGACGAAGCGCAGGTCGGACTGCTCGGTCCAGGTCGGCATCCCCGTAGCGGGTCCAGGACGCGTGAAAACGCCTACGACGCATGCGGTTTCGCTCACCCCAGCGAATCCGAGCGCTTCGACCATCAGCGAGAAGCCACCGCCAGAGGTCGCACACATCGCCCTTGTCCCGCCGAAAGCGGCACCGATCACCATGTTGATCGCGGCGATCTCGTCCTCGGCGTGTTTGACGACCACGCCTTCCTTCTCCCCGTGGGCAGCCATCAGATGAAGCAGGCTCGAGGCGGGGGTCATCGGATAGGCGCTGTAGAACCCGACACCAGCCGCCATGGCGCCGAGGAAGACCGCTTCGTTGCCGTCGACAAGTAGGCGCTTGCCGTTCTCGGGGAGCGGCTGCAGGCGGTAGGGAAAGCCGCACTCGTTCGCGCGGGCGTGATCGTAGCCGGCCTTTGCGATTGCGACATTCTGCTCGACTATCGCTGGGCCCTTACGGGCGAATTGCGACGTGAGCGATTCTTGCAGCGGCTCGAAGGGAAAGCCGATATATCCGAGAACTGCGCCCAGAGAAGCTGTATTGCGCATGATCGCCGGACCGCCTGCTTCGCGAACTATGCTCTTCAAAGGCACGGGAACCAGGCATCGATCGTTCGGTCGCAGATCGACGATCCCAAGCGTTAGGGGATCGAAGTCATCAGGGTCGTACATGATGGCTCCGCCGGTGCCCAATTCGGCGATATGCAGGGCGACCGTCTCCTGATCGAGGGCAACCAAAATGTCTGTGTCGAGCACATGTGAGTGAATCTGCTCGGTGCTCACCCTGAGGTGGTAAGTGTTGTGACCGCCCTTTATCAACGAGGGGTACTCAGTCAGATCGAATGTCTCGAGGCCTGATCGTGCAAAAAGTTTCGCAAGTGTCTGACCGGCAGCCTTGATGCCGAAACCGGCCGGGCCTCCGATCCTGATACGTACTTCGAATTCTTCGGAAGCTCTGAGAGGCAACTACATCATCTCCTCGATAGCTAGCGGTTTCGATCGCCACGTTCGATGCTATCATCATATTCGACCGTAGACTTCTTATCCCCCATAGATGGACAGAAGATGCACGAATCAGTTGACCACAACCCCGCCACGAGCGATCTTGCTCAGGTTCCCAGGCGAAATATCCTCATCGGCGTCACCGGCTGTATAGCGGCCTACAAGGCCTGTTACATCGCAAGAAGTCTTGTTGCACACGGTTTCTCAGTGAAGACCGTCATGACCGAGGCAGCCACCCGCTTCGTTGGCCCGGCAACGTTTCGTGCGCTCACCGGCAATCCTGTCATCACCACGATGTGGGAGGACTCGCCCTCGGCGCCGGTACATCACATCGCCTTGGCTCAGGAAACCGATGTGTTCCTGATCGCGCCGTGCACGGCGAATGTGATGGCCAAACTTGCATCGGGTCGTGCGGATGACATGCTCACCACCACCGCTCTGGCGACCCAGGCCCCTATCATCGTGGCCCCCGCGATGAACACAGCGATGTGGAACTCCGAAGTGACCCAGGCCAACGTCAGCGCCCTTCGGCAGCGCGGTGTCATCGTGGTCGATCCCGCGTGTGGCGAACTGGCATGCGGTGATAGCGGCCAGGGACGCCTCGCAGATGTCGAGGATATCATTGAATCCGTCTTGGTTGAGGCGCATCGTACCCGTAGCCTTGCCGGGGCCCACATCCTAATCACCGCCGGCCCCACTCGCGAGCCAATCGACCCCGTGCGCTTCATCTCGAACCACAGCAGCGGCCTTACGGGCTACGCGATCGCTGAAGAAGCTTCCCGCCGAGGAGCCCGGGTCACACTGATCTCGGGGCCAACTTCGCTGCCAGTACCCTTCGGTGTCGACTTCGTCGGAGTCATGACCGCCCGTGAGATGCATGCTGCGGCGATTGCTGCATTCGAAGATTGCGATGTCGTGATTGCAACCGCAGCCGTTTCGGATCATCGGCCAGCTACTCTATCGGCAGTCAAGCTCAAGAAGACTGATGAACTCGCCAACATCCCACTCGCACCGAACCCTGACATCTTGGCTGACCTTGCTAAGGTGAAAGGTCATCGCCTTGTGATTGGTTTTGCTGCAGAGACCAACGACGTGATCTCGAATGCTAAGGCCAAGCTGAAGGCGAAGAACCTAGATCTTGTTGTTGCAAACGATGTCTCGGACCCATCGATTGGATTCGCGACTCTTCACAACCGCGTGAGCTTTGTCGGTCCACTCGGAATCGAACAGCTAGACACCCAGTCCAAAAAGTCGATTGCGAGACGGCTGCTCGACTTGGTCTCTGACAGACTCGCACCTACAGCCGAAACAAAGGAGCAATCATGACAGAACTCTCGGGGCCCGCAAAGAAACTCTCAGTCTATCTTGGAGAGGCTGACATGTACGACGGAAGACCCCTTGCCCAGGCGATGGTTGAGCAGGCGCGTGTCGCGGGATGTTCCGGCGCGACCGTATTGCGCGGATTAGCGGGGTTTGGCGCAACCAGTCGCCAGCATGTGAAGCACGGTATCAGGATGTCGGTGGATTTGCCGGTGTTGCTCCAAGTGGTCGACACCGCCGACAAGATCACAGCCTTAGCCGAAGTGTACGGTGAGATGCTCTCCGACGGACTTATCATCATCGAGGATGTTCATGTCCTTGTGTATCGGGGTGGAGTCACGGGCGGACCGAATCCATCCGCATGATTGGAACTAGCCTGCAAGACGGGGGTTAGTCGATTTTTCTTCTTGATACTTCTAGCTGGGAACACTAGTATTCATATCTGCCGTCTGAAGACCAAGATCGGGCTGTGGCGCAGCTTGGTAGCGCACTTGACTGGGGGTCAAGGGGTCGCAGGTTCAAATCCTGTCAGCCCGACCATGTTCTTATTCGGCGATCGGACAAGGTCGCAACTAGCGATCGGTACAACCGAGGAGTGCAGTGACCAAGAAGCCGACCGCGGTGGAACGCGAGGCAACCAACAGTGAGAGTGATGTTTGGACCGTTGCTAACGTCATAACCATCCTTCGGTTGATGTTGGTTCCATTCTCGTTCACGGTTCTGATCCGCGACGATGGTTCGGACATCCTTGCTTTCGCCCTGTATGCTTCAGCAGCCGCTACTGACTGGATCGACGGCCAGATTGCGCGGAGAACAAGCACGGTCACTGCAATCGGCAAGGCCATAGATCCGTTGGTTGACAGGTTACTGATTGCATCAGGTGTCATTGGGCTCTATATGGTTGACCGCCTGCCTCTTCCCATACTCGCCCTGCTAGTCTTGAGGGATGTCTATCTTCTATACGGTGCCTGGAGACTCGAGAGACATCAGCTCAGGATGCCCGTCACGCTCGTCGGCAAGGCAACCACAGCAGTACTGTTCGTCGGTCTCTCGCTGATGATCCTCAATTGGCCATATGTCACAATCTCCGACGACCAGCTGCTTTTAGGGCTTATAATCGTATACATAGGGGCAGTCATGTCGGCCTCAACAGCCATTCATTACACAGTGCTTGCGAAGCGACTCGTAAGGGGACATACCAGTTAGTCCGGGTGATGCACTTACCGCAGGGGAACGACGGAGGTGGGGCAATTGAAAGCCGTTGTCATGGCAGGCGGAGAAGGCTCGAGATTACGACCACTTACTAGTTTGCGGCCAAAACCGATGGTCCCGATCGTCAATCAACCGATCATGGAGCACATAATCGGCCTGCTCAAGCACCATGACATTACCGACGCTGTCGCAACGCTGGCATTCATGCCTCGCTTCATCGAAGACTACTTCGGCAATGGCGAGGAGTGGGGCATGAACCTCAGTTATGCAGTCGAAGAAACCCCTCTTGGAACCGCGGGCTCTGTAAAGAACGCCGAGCATCTGCTAAGAGATGGCACCTTCTTGGTGATTTCCGGCGATGCTCTTACCGACATCGACCTTACATCAGTTATCGAGTTCCATCGCAAAAAGCGGGCGACCGTGACCATAGCGCTTAAAAGCGTGCCGGATCCTCTGGATTTTGGAGTGGTGATCACCGACGCCGACGGAAGGATCGAACGCTTCCTGGAGAAGCCAACCTGGGGGCAGGTATTCTCGGACACCATCAACACAGGCATCTATGTCATGGAACCTGAGGTCTTTGACTTCATTCCTCAGGGTGAGGCCTTCGACTTTTCCAGCCAGCTGTTTCCGCTTCTCATGGAGAAGGGCTACGGCCTCTATGGATTCCACTCAAAGGGCTATTGGTGCGATGTTGGTAGCTTGGAAAGCTACGTCCAGGCACATCGGGACCTCATGTCGGGTAAGGCTAATCTCTATATCCCGGGGATTTCCGTCCGTGACGGGTTGTGGATAGGAGAAGGCGCCCGCATCGATGCCGACGCCGTACTTGGCGAGCATGTCGTAGTCGGAAAGAACGTTACTATTCGATCAGGCGCCGTCATTGGTGACTTCACCGTCTTGGGTGACAACTGCGTCATTGGGACAGATGCTAAGGTCACCCATTCGGTAATTTGGAGCGATACTTTCATTGGCAGGAACTCTGACGTTCAGGGATCCGTCTTGTGCAGAGGTGTCGATATTCGTGGAGGGGCATCGGTAGCCAGTGGGGCCGTTCTCGGCGATGAAGTGACCGTTGGCCACAGGGCTCACATCAACACTGACGTTCAGGTCTACCCATACAAGACCGTCGAGCCAGGTGCTGTGGCCAGTAGCTCGATCATCTGGGAGGCTACTGGTGCCAGAACCCTGTTCGGCGAGCGCGGGATATCAGGAATCGTCGGAGTGGATTTGTCCCCCGAAATGGCTCTGCGCATTGCGCAAGCCTACGGATCGCTCCTTCCCAAGGGCTCACATGTCATGGTCAGTCGTGATTCTTCGCGTTCATCTCGAATGATCAAGAGGGCCATGATTGCCGGTTTGAATTCGGCAGGATGCCATGTGCGGGACCTGCGCGTCTGTTCTCCGGCGATGAATCGTCTGACCACCCGAGACACTCGTTGCCTCGGAGGAGTCCATGTCTGTCAGTCGGCGACAGATGTTCAGGCTATTGAGATTCACATATTCGATCGTCTCGGGTTGGATATCGCAGCGTGGGAGGAGAAGAAGATCGAGCGACTCTACCATAGAGGTGAGTTCCGTCGCACTTTCTTCTCCGATGTTGGCGACGTGACTTTCCCTCCCAGGACGATCGAATACTATTCGAGCGCCCTAGAGACCTTCGCTCACTCGATTAACACCGATGACACATCTTTCAAGGTTGTGGCCGATCTGGCCGGCGGGGTAGCTTCTTTCGTACTGCCCCAAGTATTCGTCCACTCAGGAATTGATCTGGTCAGCATCAATCCCTTCCTTGATGCGGAGAGGACCTTCATCGGCACTGACCAGAGCGAAGAGTTCGGCGAACTATCCAGACTGGTCCAGTTCTTGGGGGCTGATCTGGGTGTCGCCTTCGATACCTCAGGCGAGCGCCTGACTCTACTGACACCCAGCGGAAAAACTTTGGACGGGGCGACATCGTTGTTTGCCTTGGTCGACCTGTGGTGTAAGTACGACGAGTCTGGACTTCCAGTCGCAGTACCATCCACAGTCTCACGTGTAGCTGAGAAGATTGCGGCAATCACTGGGCACTCCGTGATCCGACCCGGTCGCTCTCGCAGGTCCCTCGCCCAACTAGCTGCCAATAACAGTGTCTCATTCGCAGGGGGTCGTACCGGCGGTTACATCTTCCCCAGCTTCCTTGCGGGCTACGATGGCGTCGCAAGCCTAGTTGGAATCTGTGCGCTGCTAGCCAAGGATGAACGCACCCTTGACGAGATAGTCGCACAACTCCCGCCATACTTCGCCGAGCAGACCGACATATTCTGCCCGTCGACTAGCAAGGGCAAGGTCATGCGTTCCCTCACGGAGGAAACAGGAGTCCCGACTGCTGACATCACTGAGGGGATTCAAGTCGAATACGATGACGGATGGATACTGGTCCTGCCTCACTCATCAGAGCCGCATATTTCAATTTTTGCAGAAGCTGATACAATAGACAGACTCAAGACCTTGACCGACAAGTGGACGCAGATGGTCGAGGCTAGTATTTGAATATAAACATGTGCAACCTTTCGAGGGAAGGACTCACTCAGTCGAACCCTCCGATCCCCCCAGGATGATTATCGATGAACGTGTTCAATAAGTTCATGACGCTTCCCATTTGGCAGAGAGTGTTGGCTGCTGTTATCGCGACCAGCTTTGCGTTTGTACTCATCTTTAGTGCAATAGACCTCGCACTCAGTTTTGAAAAGATCCATCCCGGAGTCACCGTTTATGGGATCGAGATCGGCGGCCTTCCCCGTGATGAGGCTGCGATTAAACTCGCTGAGACCGCAACAAAGCGATTTGAGAGAAGCATCCGCATCGTCCACCCGGAAGGGGAGTGGGAGACATCCGGTCAAGCCATCGGGGCCACTCTTGATGTCGATGATGCCGTTGATTCGGCATACAGGGTCGGCAGAGCAGGCAATGTGCTCGACCGCGCTGTAGAAAGGATTGACAGCTGGGTGTCGGGTGCCGCAATTACAGCTCCACTTTCTTATGACGCATCCGCCGCCGCTCCGGTCATTTCGGCCATTAGAAGCGCAGTGGAGATACCTGCGGTCGATGCCGCCATCACCATCGATGGGCCGTCTGCCTCCTTGCGCACATCATCACCAGGAGTCGCACTTGCCCAGGATGTTCTGCTTGAGGCCATCCTTCTATCTAGTGTTACTGACGCGAAACCGGTGGAACTGCCCACAGCAACTGCCAACCCAAGCATCGAAGACGCCCAGGCGAAGCAGGCACTTTCGGTTGCGCAATCAATGCTGGCCAGTGATGTTGTACTGACTTTTGAGGACTCACGTTGGACCTTGAAGCCAGAAATCCTGGGGCAGGTCATTGCGTTCCGAGCCGAGGAATCAACAGCTACTGCTCCCGCTCGATCCGCTATTTTGGTCGCTTATGTCGACCCCATCGCTGCATCCAGTACGATAGGCCCTGTTGTGTCTGCCGCTGGTAGGCCGGCGAAAAACGCATCCTTTGATGTTCAAGGTGACAATGTCCGGATTATTCCAGGGGAGGATGGCACCGGTCCGGATTTCGAGTCGCTAGCAAAAGAGATGACCAGAGTTCTGACTGATGGCCAGAGTCGACAGGTTGAGCTCAGGATGACCAGAATCGAACCCGAGATCACTACTCAAGAAGCCAAAGACATGGGCATCACCACACGATTCGCTACCTATACCACCCGTTTCGACCGTTCGAACCGTCCACGCGTCAATAATATCCATCTCATCGCTGACAAGGTTGATGGCGTACTACTCGCGCCGGGTGAAACCTTCTCCTTGAATCAGAGGGCGGGCAGGCGTACCGCAGAAAGAGGCTTCCAGGCCGCTCCTGCCATCATCAATGGGCAACTGGTTCCAACCCTGGGCGGCGGCATCTGTCAGTTTGGGACGACCATGTTCAATACCATATTCGAGTCCGGGTTGCCCATCCTCGAGCGTCGAAATCACTCGCTTTTCATATCCGCATATCCCCCAGGGAGAGATGCGGCAATCGCTTGGGGCGGACCCGACCTCAGCTTTAAGAATGACACCCCGAACTGGGTCCTTGTTGATACGTCGTACACTGCATCCTCCGTGACCGTCAATCTGTATGGAACCGATCCGGGTTTTGTGGTCACCAGCGAGACAAGCCCTTGGCGTGACGTCAAGCCTTTCCCCACCCGAGAAACACCAGACCCCACTCTGCCTCTTGGCTCCAGAAGAGTCGAGCAGGCGGGCGCCAACGGGGGCTCAGTGGTAGTCCAGAGATTCGTCAAGAGGGATGGGGTGACGGTCAGAACCGACTCTTTCCGCTCGGTCTATCGCCCCAAAGAGGAGATCGTTAGGGTTGGAACCAGGCTGCCAGTGTCGCTACCCTCAACGCCTACTACTCCTTGAGTCACATTCGATCGTTGCGGTTAGGTTTTCGGATCGCGTTGCAGCCTCTGGTGATACTCGATAATTTCCTGAATCTTCTCAGGAGCCGAAAGGCTCGTGATTGACAGCTCGTCGAGCTGCTCCCCAAAAGATTTCTGGATATTCTCTTCGAGTCGCGCCTTGAGAACCTCAATCTGATTCAAGGAAGTATTGGGTGATATCAGTACAAGGATGCCATCGTCTGTGCGACCGAATCGATCCAACACCCTGGTTGATGTGCGGACGGATTCAGAAATACGCCTAATGATGTTTTCCTGGTGCCCTGCCTTGGGCGATTTGTTTGGATTCAGGGTCAGACGAATGAGTGTCACCGAAAAAGGAACGGCGTACCGCTGAGACTCAGCAATAGCCATCTCTAATGCGGACGCTACAAGTCGCTGGTTGTAGCCCCGGCTCACTGGATCGATTCCTTCGAGCTCCTTGGATTGGTCGAATCTCTTGCGTATACGTGTCGTCATCTCTCCGACAATCACTCCGATCGCGGAGAAAGCGATGACTCGAACAAGAATCATCTGAACGAGATCCCAGCTGAACACGACTTCATCGGCTCTGAACCCTACCTGGATGGCAATGTAGACAATGGAGAAGGCGAGCGCGGCTACCAGGCCAGATGATGTTCCTCCAAATACTGCAGCAACGAATACTGCATAGAGCATGACTTGAGCGATGAGTTCTTCAACGAGAATCTCACCGCCGACGATGGCGACGCTTGCAACTACCACGATGGCCCCGACGCAGATCAACCAGAATTCGAAGCGTCCTTGCCTCATCAATCCTCGTTCCTATAGTGGGAGTCGCATCACGAATAGTAAGTGCTTACTGGTGGTTGGGGCAAGTGATCTGCTGAGAGGCGGGATCCAGTTCGAGCGACACTTGTGGGTCCGCTGGACATTGAGTCGCCGAGGTCAGGTTGTTGATGTAGGGCTCAAGGTCCAGGATTGTCTGAATGTTGACCCCATCGTTGTCCGCACGAAAAGCCTGCACCGCAGCGTTGAGGGTACGCTGGTTGGCAAGGCAGGTCATTCGGTGTGTGCTAGAGGTTGCATGCGCGAACGACGCCACCGCGATAGTCAGCAACACCGCGAGGATGGCTAGGACCGCCATGAGCTCAAACAGCGAGAATCCGCCCTGGCAATCCGTTGCGTCGGAATTACACTTGGATGTTTCGTGCCCTGTGTGGTTCACTGTTCGCTGACCGAGTGCGTCATGAGTTTCCCTCGTCGAAATGGATCGACCCGTGATCAAAATCAGTACCCATGGCATAAGTATATCCGACATAATGAATAACTCGCTAGTGTTTATCCTTTCGATTGTAATAGCCCTATCTCCGGCTTCAGCCTATGCAGTCAACTCCGATGACCCACTTTCGGCAACTTCTAGCTCGCGCGGTCCTTCGATTGACACTCCACACGAAGCACTGCTGCTCGTCTCAGAAAATGGGCACGAATTGTGGTCAAAGGGCGCGGATGAGAGTCGATCCATTGCTAGCATTACCAAGATAATGACGGCAATCGTAGTCCTCGATCGTGCAAATCTCGACGACTCCGTGATGATATCAGCAGCCGATATCGCAACGGGGGGATCGAATGCCAACCTCCGCCCTGGCGAAATCATGACCGTCAGGGAGTGCCTCGAAGCCCTCCTGTTGGTTTCCGGAAATGAGGTTGCTAACGCTCTGGCACGACACGTCGCAGGCTCCCCGGAGGAGTTCGTTGCAATCATGAACGATCGGGCTCTTCGGCTAGGTATGTCAGATACTCGCTTTGCGAATCCTCATGGCATAGATCAGGCCGGGCACTACTCCACCGCACGCGACCTAGCAATACTCGCTCGGTATGCGATGCAGAGCGATGAGATCAGAAGGATATCAGCATTGGAATTCTTTGATCCGGATGGCTCTGGCCCGAGGCCGCCTGAAGAGAATACAAGCCTGCTCGTAGGCGAATACCTTGGGGCAACAGGCTTGAAGACTGGCTGGACCTCGCGCGCAGGCTTTTCGTTAATCTCTTCGGCTAGCCGGGACGGACTCGAGCTTTTTGCGGTCATTCTTGGGACTCCTAGCGAGAGGGCAAGGTTTGTGATCGCCCAGCAGGCCATGGATTGGGGATTTGAAAATCTCACATACCAGAGATTCGTGGACCGTGGCCAGGAATTCGGCTCAGTGCGAGTCACCGACTATCTCGACCTCACTATTCCTGCCGTTTCGAACTCCGCTTTTTCGGACTACATATTCGCGCCAGACGGTCAGGTCACGGCTGAGGTTGAGCTAGTTGCCCACATCGAGGCTCCCGTGGCTGCTGGCGATCGCCTTGGTACGCTAAGGTTGGTACAAGATGATAGATTAATCTATCAGACCACGCTTGTTTCACAGGTTTCGGTAGAAAAGCCAGGAGTGTTCGAAAGAGTTTGGATCGCCATTCAGCGCTTCTTCCGTCCACAGGAAGGGCAAGTTCCCTTGGCCACACAGGTTTCAAAAACACCGCTCTACGATGAACACATCGCACTTGGTGCGCAGATGACCGAGTTCGCCGGCTATCTGATGCCGATGCAGTACATGGGTATACGGCAGGAGCATTCGGCTGTTCGGGAGGGCTGCGGTATCTTCGATCTTTGTCACATGGCACAGCTTCGGGTGTGCGGAGCAAGCGCTTTCGATTTCCTGCAGTACCTTATGACGAACGATCTGTCTCGTCTCTCAGTGCCCGGAATAGCTCAGTACACATTGATATGCGACCACGATGCGGGAATCATCGATGACGTCATCGTGTATCGGACTGGCGATAACGAATATCTCCTTGTGGCCAATGCGGTGAATCGGTACATCGTCTTCGATTGGGCGAACACGATCCGCGACAGGTGGAGCCTAAATGAGTCCGCCGGAGAGGGCGCGCGCAAGCACGGCATCGATCTTGATATCATCGATGAGACCGATCGCACTGGTTTGATAGCTCTGCAGGGTCCGCTCGCCATGAGGCTACTTGAGCATATGACGCCCAAAGACACCACTTTTCCTGCGCGATTCAGCATTGCGCCGTCCACCGTCGGTAACATGCCAGTCCTCCTCTCTCGAACCGGATACACCGGCGAAGACGGAGTCGAGATATTCACACATGAGTCCAATACAGTGGCTATCTGGCGATACCTGCTTTCGTTCTCAGAAATCACCCCTTGTGGCCTCGGGTCTCGCGACACCCTCAGACTTGAAATGGGTTATCATCTTTATGGTTCAGACATGGATAGGGGAGTGGATCCGATATCCGCCCGTCTCGGATGGGTTTGTCCAGATAAGAAGCATGATTTTGTTGGTAGCGAGGCAATTCGGCGGATTCGCGAACAAGGCATTGAACGAGTGCTTGCTTTCTTCACGTCCACCGAAGGGATACCAAGGCAGGGAATGAGCATCTCGGTGAAGGGTATTGAAATTGGGCGTGTAGCCAGTGGGACATTCTCCCCATCGCTTTCTATCGGGATCGCATCTGGCTACATTCCCATCGAGTACGCCGTCGCGGAGCAGAAGCTTGATCTGCAGGTCAGACGGAAGCACGCTCCGCTGATCGTTGTGGATCCACCATTCGTGCACGACACTTCTTTAAGACAGAATAATTGCCGAAAGGAGAACGATGAATCCGGATGATCGAAGCTACCATCCTGAGCATGAATGGGTGAAGATTGGAGAAGGCGGGCTTGCCACCATCGGCATCACCGACTTCGCCCAGAGACAGCTAGGGGAGATAGTCTATGTCGAACTGCCCGAAGTCGGTAGCACTATATCGGCCGGGCAAGTCTACGGTGAGGTTGAATCTGTGAAGTCGGTCTCAGAGCTGTATGCACCTGTCACGGGTCAGGTTGTCCAGGTAAACTCGACTCTCCCAGACACACCTGAGATCATTAACTCGGAACCTTACGGTGAGGGTTGGATAGTCAAGATCCAGATGAGCGATCCTGAGGAGATGGAATCACTGATGCCCGCCGATCGGTACTCGGTTCACGTCGGCGAGGCGTGAGAACCTCAGCTATGCGATATATTTCGATTACCGCTAGCCAACGCAGGAAGATGCTCGAACAGATCGGATGTGACTCGATCGAGGACCTGTTCGAGGATATCCCTAAGAGCGTCCGCTTTTTGCGACCGCTGGATCTACCGAGTGCACAAAGTGAGATGCAGGTCTCAGCGCGCCTCTCAGCGCTTGCTGAATCCAATATCCCGGCTGGCAGGTTAATCAGTTTCGCTGGTGCCGGTTGTTACGATCACTACATTCCCAGCGTCGTTGACCACGTGATACGACGCCCCGAGTTTTTCACCGCATACACGCCTTACCAGCCGGAAGTCAGTCAAGGAACATTGCAGGCACTATACGAATATCAATCCATGATTTGTGAATTGACTGGCATGGACGTGGCAAATGCGAGTATGTACGACGGGCCGACTGCTCTCGTTGAAGCGATATTCATGGCGACCCGAGTGACCGCCAGGCAATCTGTGCTGTGTGTCGGCGACATGCACCCTGAATGGGTATCAACCATCAGGACCTACTCTAAGAGCGGAAAGTTTTCTCTTATCGAGCTGCCCGAAGACACTTCTACGGGTCGCATTAGTGCCGCTCATATCGAAAACTCCCTGGACCCCAGCCTATTCGTTGATGTCGCTGCGGTAGTCACGCAGAGCCCCAGCTTCTTCGGAGTGATCGATGATATCGCCGCTATGACGACCTTTGCACACGGAATCGGTGCGGTCTCTGTGGCTGCAGTCAATCCTGTCCTTCTGGGCATCTTGAGACCCCCGTCTGACTTTGGTGTTGATGTGGTCGTCGGGGATGGTCAGTCCATTGGTAGCCCGATGTCGTTCGGGGGTCCGGGTTTCGGGTTCTTCGCATGCCGGGGCCGATTCCTGCGGCAGATGCCAGGACGCATCGTCGGCCGAACGGTAGATGTCGATGGAAGAGAGGCGTATACGCTCACTCTGTCGACGAGAGAGCAACATATTCGTCGGGAGAAGGCGACCAGCAATATCTGCAGCAACCATTCACTGAACGCATTGGCTGCAGCGGTTTATCTGTCAGCCGTTGGCGGCAACGGCCTTGCTCAGGTAGCGAAGGCCTGCGTAGATAATGCACGTTTCTTGTACCGGTTGCTTCTCGAAACCGGCAAGTTCACACCTCTTTGGGATGCGCCGTTCGGTTATGAGTTTGCACTGCGGTACTCCGGGGGAAATGTTTCTGAGATGCAACTCAAGATGATCGACCGAGGCTACATCGCCGGTGTCTCTGCAGCCAGGATCGCCGACTTTGAAGGCGTTGGTCCAGCCTCCGGATTGGATCTTTCGGATGTCGTAATATTCGCTGTCACTGAAAAGCGTACCGCAGCCGAGATGATCGCATTTGCGAGGGAGATTGAAACACTGTGATTGAGGAAGAAAGACAAGCAGACACAACTCGTCGACCGCTGATTTTCGAGTTGGGCGACCCTGAATGGTCCTGCCCCAGTGCTGACTCTGCTTCGCCTTCGGAAGGCCCCATCGACGCCATGTTCCCGGGACTTCACCGCGAGTGTCCGCCGAATCTGCCCAATGTGAGCGAGCTCGACATCATGCGCCACTACTCGAGACTTGCTGCGGTGAACTTTGGGGTGGACACTGGCATGTATCCTCTCGGCAGCTGCACTATGAAATATAATCCGCGACTCAATGAAGATGTTTGCCGGTTGCCGGGTTTCGCAGGTCTGCACCCGTATCAGCCGGAGAGTACTGTCCAGGGGATTCTCGAGCTACTTCATGGACTTCAGTCCGCTCTGAGTGAAATCACTGGACTTCCGGGCGTCTCACTTCAGCCATCCGCAGGCGCCCATGGTGAACATACGGCCCTTCTGTGTATACGTGAATTCCACTCGCGCAAAGGTAATCCAAGGCGAAAGGTACTGATCCCTGATACTGCACATGGCACCAACCCCGCAACCGTCAGTCTCTGTGGATATGAGGCTCAGACGATACCCAGCGATTCATCGGGCGGTGTCGACCTCGATGCTCTTTACGCCGCCCTAGGCGAAGACGTCGCCGCAGTCATGCTCACAAACCCGAATACTCTCGGACTTTTCGACCTGAACATTGAGGAAATCACCCGTGCCGTGAGGGCTTGTGGAGCTTTTTCGTACTGTGATGGCGCCAACCTTAACGCCATCATGGGTATCTCCAGGCCGGGTGATATGGGATTCGACTCTCTCCATGTGAACTTGCATAAGACTTTTTCCACTCCTCACGGCGGCGGTGGCCCAGGTGCCGGACCAGTCTGCGTCAGCGAGGAGTTAGCGCCCTTCCTTCCTGGTCCCGTTATTTTGCATGGAGACGACGGGTACAGAATCCATCGGCCATCTGCGTCCATTGGTAGGGTCCGATCGTTTTATGGAAACGTCGGTGTTCTCATCAGAGCCTATGCCTACATCCTCTCTTCTGGAGGAGACGGGCTGCGAGCGATCAGCGAACAAGCAGTCCTTTCAGCCAATTACTTGATGTCTCGATTAAGAGCGGCTTACGACCTCCCTTATAACCGTACATGCATGCACGAATTCGTTCTATCGGCCTCGCCTCAAAAGAGGGCCAACGGAGTCAAAGCGCTCGACATCGGCAAGCGGCTTCTCGACTATGGGATACACCCCCCGACCGTCTACTTTCCTTTGCTGGTTGAAGAAGCCCTCATGATAGAACCCACCGAGACAGAACCTTTGTCAGCGCTTGATCGATTCGTCTCCGCAATGCTCGCTATTGCCGACGAGGCCGAAGCTAACCCTGATGCACTCAAAGCCGCACCACACACCACTGCGGTTCGCCGACTCGACGAAGCCCGGGCCGCACGGGACCCCGATCTTCGCTGGACAGCGAAGAACAGCTCTTCGTAACCTATGCACACTCCTACTTGGCGACTGATCCTTGATCCACCCAGCACGGGATTGAGGAATATGTCGGTTGACAAGGCGATCCAGATATCTCATGCAGCCGGCAACGCAATGCCTACCCTAAGGATATACGGTTGGTGCGAACCCACGCTTTCGCTAGGCCGCTTCCAGGCAGCGGAGGAGGTCAACTTCGATGCTGCGGTCGCTTTTAGGGTTCCAGTAGTCAGACGCCCAACTGGGGGTAGGGGGGTGCTGCACTTCGACGAGGTTACATATTCACTTACTGCAGGAATCGGAGACGGCATTCCACGTGGGGTAGCCACTTCTTATGCGTGGATTCTGCGAGCACTCGTAAGCACTTTCCAGTCAATAGGCATAGATGCATCTCAGTCGAAAAGGAGACAGAGGAGCCGTCACCTGAGCTCTTCGGCCTGCTATGGCAGCCTTACCCCCGCTGATCTTTCCGTGGATGTGAAGAAGTTATCGGGAAGTGCACAGGTCTGGCTGGAGGACACAGTTCTGCAGCATGGCTCACTGGTCATGACGAAGGATGTAGCCACCGAAGCCAAGTTGCTCCGGCTCGACCCACCTCAAACGGAGGAACTGATCGCCTCAACAGTGACGATATCGTCCATATGTTCACCTGAGCCTTCTCCTCAAGTTGTCCGCTCGGCACTTATTGAAGGCTTTACTGATACGCTGGGTGTGCGCTTCGAACATTCATCGTTGTCCGATGAAGAGCATTCTATTGCTGAAGATATTGCTAGCCGATTCATCGTGGTTCCTTGACTCATCCCTCAATCATCAAGCTCAGGTACGACTTGAATGTTCAGAATATCTGCTACAATGGGTCACAGAATACCAGCCGGTAAGTGCGAAAACGGGGGCAACGATGGAAGACCAGCACGACAGAAACGATCCGTTTGAAGAGGCCCTACTCGATCTCGGCAGCAAAACGAACGATGAACTGCGCGAACTGATAGGTAAGATCCGCCTTGAAGAAGAGAAGGTCTCGTATCAACGAAGAATACTCCACGGTCGCATCGACATACTTCGGGCAGAGTTGGTGAACCGGCTCAAATCACAGCATGAAGCCGGCGCTGATTTAATCTCGGGATCAGATGTCGAAAGACTCATCGACATACTGTCCGCCGACAGTAGAAGCCTTTCAAATATTCCGATCCCTCAGCCAAGCCCCGCCGATCCCACCGACTAGAGCATCTGCTCGCTTAGGAGACATCAATGAGTTCGATTGCTGATAAAGTCAAGTTGTTTCTCGATGACCTAGCCACAGACGCCATCGAGGAGCGGGTTGTAGACTACGTGATTCGCGAAGTGCGTAACGGCCGGAAGCTCACTGACGCTCTTCAAGATCCATACGTCAAGAATCGCTTGAGTCCAGAGCGTCTGGAGAAAGTCCTCGAGAACCCCGAGGTTATGAAAGCATTAGAGGATCAAATAGCAGTTTCATTTCAAAGGAAAGAGTTCGGCTTCCAGGACTGACATCCATCGAATGGAGTTCGCGTGGTAAAGTGTCCGTCATGTGGTTCGATTGACGCGGGCGGCCACGCTCGATGCGTCGAGTGCTCAGCAGACCTGTCGGGCTCGACCCAGTCTTTCGCAGCTGTGGTCGATCCTAAAGAGTCCGGGGTCTGTGACGCCGACCCCCTGAACGCCCCTGAGCTGATTGTCACTAGGGGACCGGGAGTGGGAGAGCGCTTCCTTCTCACCGAACCCCTTACGACCATTGGGCGCGATCCGGGATCCCACATATTCCTGAATGACATCACGGTGTCTCGGACACATGCCGAAATCACAAAGTCCGGGTGTGTCCTGCAAATCGTCGACAAAGGCTCGCTCAATGGAATTTATGTCGATGGTATCTTAGTCACCAGTGCTGTTCTTGACGCTGGTGATGTAATTCAAGTGGGCCGTTTCCAGTTGGTGTTCGTTGCGAAGAAGGCTAGGTAGCGCGGATGCAGCGTGATTACATGACTATCGGCGAAGTCGTCGACAGGTTAAGGCAACTCAGCTCAGACGTCTCGATCTCCAAAATCAGGTATCTTGAAGAGGAGGGCTTGATCACTCCAGAGCGCACTGCGGGCGGATATCGAAAATTCTCCTCTACGGACGTAGCGCGGATCGAGATGATTTTGAAGATGCAGCGCGACCTATTCCTGCCCCTCGCCATAATCCGAGAGAAGCTACAAGAGTACGACAAAGGCAAAGTGCCGGCAGAGATGCGCCAGGTTACCGGTATCGCCGAGGCTGCGTCACTGCCCCTTGACGACGCTGTCACCACGCTTCTGGATGACATTCCATCGGCTTTAGGGTTGCCCATATCCTTTGTGAAGGAATTGGAGAGTTTCCAGCTCATAAAGTTCATCACTACCGATCGCGGCTTAGAACTTTCAAATGCCGACACTCAGATCGCACATGTTTGCTGGGACATGAGACGATTTGGGGTCGAACCTAGGCATTTGAGAATGTACGAGACTTTTGCCGAAAGGGAAACCACGTTCTTCTCTCAGATTCTCCTGCCGGCGTTTCGTCATCGCACTCCGGAAAGTAGACAGAAGCTCCTCGAATCCCTCGACGAACTCGTCGCCCTATCTGAGCAACTGACCTCGCATCTCGTTCGGAGATCTTTGGGTCGGGTGTTCGAGGACGTCATGTGATCCCCGAAAGAAAACATCAACAGCGGCGTGAGGACCTCGAATCCATAGGATCAATAGATGACCAATTATTCGCCCACCCCAGCGAGAGGGTCGCTGCACAGATTCTGGACTACTATGAAATCCGCTGGGAGTACGAGCCTACGACCTTTACTCTAGAGCAAGACAGCAAGGGAAACCCCATCTCTTCCTTCACCCCCGATTTCTATCTTCCGGACCTTGATCTATACATCGAACTCACAACAATGAATCAGAAGCTTGTCACACGCAAGAACCGCAAAGTCAGAAGGCTTCGCGAACTTTATCCTGACATCAATGTAATAATCTTCTACCAAAGGGACTTTCGGAACTTGCTTCTCAAGTATGGCCTGCATTCCTCAACCGAGGACATACCTGATAGATCCTGACGCGCTCTCTGTAACGGAGGACCATGATACCTGATAGTGCAACCCATATTCCAGAAGGCGTTCGACAGTATTCGTCTGATGAGATTGCGTTCAGGGTTCAGGAGATTGCTGGTCAAATCACTGCAGATTACGACGGAGAAGAGATCAGGCTGATCACTGTGTTGAAGGGCGGCCTTTTCTTTCTAGCCGACCTTACTAGAGCCATTAATGCTCCTGTTACACTTGATTTCATGGCCATATCTTCCTATGGAGCGGGCTCTTCTGGAGTTGTCAGAATCACCAAGGACCTAGAGGACTCAATTGAGGGGGCGCACGTTCTGGTTGTCGAGGATGTCGTGGATACTGGGCTAACCCTAAGGTATGTTCTAAAGGTCTTACAGGCACGGAACCCAGCATCTATCAAAGTATGCGCTATGTTCGATAAACGTGTACGCCGTATTGTTCGTACGGAAATCGCCTACTGTGGTTTCGACGTCCCCGACAAATTCCTGGTCGGGTACGGCTTGGATTACCTCGGCAAGTATAGGAACCTTCCAGATGTCTGGAGCCTAGATGATTCACTGTTAGCCACCTACTGATTTAGAAGGGATTGAAATCATGCTGCTTGATCATTTCATAAGGGATATTCCGGATTTTCCGGAACGCGGAGTTGTTTTCAAGGACATAACGCCCCTCCTGGCTAGTCCTGATGGATTTGCGCAGGCGATCGAAGTTCTTGGCGCCTCCTATGAAAATGCAGGAATCACAAAGGTTCTAGGTGCCGAGGCTAGAGGTTTCATCTTTGGAGGGGCACTTGCTTTCCGCCTAGGGGCCGGGTTCGTTCCTGCCCGGAAACCCGGGAAGCTCCCATGGGACACAACTTCACATGAATATGAGCTTGAATACGGTAATGACGCTCTGGAGGTCCATACGGATGCGCTTTCCACGTCCGACAAAGTGTTGATCGTTGATGACGTTCTTGCAACTGGTGGCACCGCTGCAGCTAAAGCTGCTCTTGTTCATCAGATGGGTGCTGAAGTGTGTGGTTACGCGTTTCTCATTGAACTCGACTTTCTCAACGGCCGAAGTAAGCTAGGTGATGAGCGGATCGTCTCGCTGATAAGAGTCAAGTAGATCTTGCGTCGATTGCATTGCACGCAAATTGTTTAGGTCGATTACACGTTTTAGCGAAGGATGATTTAGGTGATTGACACTCCGGAGCCATATCTTTGGATCGGCATCGCAGCTGCACTTGCGATCTCTGCGCTTGGAGTGGCATCGTACTTCTTCTATAGAATATTGGCCAAACGATGGATCCGGCGCTCGACAATGCACCTGATTGGTTACCGGGAGCGAATCACAGCTTCCCGCAAGACAATGGAGGCTGTGCTAGAGCATCTGGCTTCTACAAACGAGTCCGGACTTCTTTTATTCGCAACCCATTCCACAGATGAGAACCGTAGAACCCTCACTGAAATCAGTTCCAGAATGCTCATTACTCGAGATGAACTAGATATTCGCCGCCTGCATCCAATCACACACAAGGCAGCAGAAGAACTCGCTGATGCTGCGCATCTGATTGCTATTTACACTCTGCCTTACGAGGGTAATATGTCTCCGGCCGAAACACTTGATGCCCTGTCATGCATAGACTTGAGGGCGATCGCCGAACAATACCTCATCGCAGATACATTGCTTGTTGAACTCTGTATTGCTTATGATGTTGATGAGTCAGTCGTATACGGCGGGGGGCTGTATATATGAGAAGTTCATCCAACCCGAGTTTTCCCAGAAGACTAAGGGCCGTTTTTGGCGTGCTTGTATTGATTGTTGTGACTGCAATCATTTTGACCTGGATTGGTGATTTCCGTGAGGCCCAAAGGGGAGGGGGCACCCTTCGTGATACGACTGAGTCTTCGGATTTACCGACTGAACCAGCAGGACCAAATGGTGCCCAATCGGACAACTCAGCTCAGCAAAGCCAAACATTGATCGTTATTGTGGATGGACTCAACCTACGCGCAGGGCCCGACAGGGGAACACGTTCTCTCAAGGTGCTTTCGGACGGAACCGAGCTGAGAATACTTCAGAAGGATGGTCAATGGTATAAGGTAGAACATCCAGACGGAGTTACAGGTTATGTCATGGGCAATGATGAGTATGTCAGAGTCGACTAAGGACCAAGGAGTTTTGTGAAGAAGATAATCGGGCCCGCAAAAGAGTTCTTCCGGCTGCGCATAGTCAAGCTAAGTGAGTTGGAGGAACCTAGCCTCGACTGGGCAGACGATGTCCTTTACAGGCGTCCTGTCGCCGAAACACTAGGATCGATCGATAGTTATGTTGTCGAGGCGGTGGGAATCCACGATGACTTGGTCATAGGTCTTACTGAGCCCATTGACTCTCACGCAGAGGCTCTCACCTTCCTGGAAGGGGCCGAGGATGACCTCAGGGAATCAACGCTTAGCGATTTCAAAGTGAAGTACTTCCCCAAGTAGAGGCGGAAGTACTTCACTTTACATAAGATATATTATCCGCTATTGTCCAAATCGAATGTCTTCAGTACAAAGCGAGGGCGACAGCGAAGGCAACTCCAGCCAAATACATCAACGGATGCACTTCGACGGCTTTCCTGTGCAGAACTTTGATGATTATGAAGCTGATGAATCCAAGCCCGATTCCCCAAGCGATGTTGAAAGTGAGCGGAATACCAACAATTGTCATAAAGGCTGGAAACGCTTCTTCGAAATCGCTCCAGGATATGTCGGCAATCGTCTTCATCATAAGGAATCCAACGATTATCAGAGCACCCGCCGTTACTGAGCCGGCCCCACCAATCATTGCGATGACGGGTGTGAAGAAGGTAGCAACAGCAAAAAGTAACCCTACAACGATGGCAGTCAGGCCCGTGCGTCCGCCCTCGGCGACGCCGGACGCAGACTCGATATATGTGGTGATAGAGCTGGCGCCGACAGCGCCACCTACCACTGCTGCGGTGGAGTCCACGGCAAGAATGTTCCGGATCTCTGGAACCTGTCCTTTTTCGTCAACGAAGCCGGCCTGTTCGCCAACCGCCACCACAGTCCCCATAGTGTCGAAGAAGTCAGTTAGCATCATAGAAAAGACGAACACCATGACAGCTGGTGTGAAAACGTGCAGCAACGCCATCTGGCCGTCTACCTCCATGAAGGGTGCGCCAAATGTTGAAAAGTCAGGAGCTGCTACGATCTGAGTGGGTAACTGAGTAACTCCGAGTGCCAACGAAGCAGCTGCCGCAACGAGGATGCCCCATAAAATGTCGCCCTTTATGCGCAGCGCCATGAATGCGAAGATTGCTACAAGCCCTACGAGGGTCACCCAAACCGCTTCCTGGGTGAAGTCCCCCAGGGAGACCAAGGTGGCCTCCTTTGAGACGACAATGCCGCCATTTTTGAGTCCAATGAAGGTTATGAATATGCCGATACCGCCGCCGATGGCGCGCTTCAGATTCAGAGGGATGGCATTCATCACCGCCTCGCGAAAGCCGGTCAGAACCAACAACAGTATGATCAATCCTTGGACGAACACGACTGCCATTCCGACCTGCCATGGAACTCCAGCACCTAGAACAACGCTGAACGCTACCATTGCATTCAAGCCCATGCCCGAGGCTAGCGCCAGGGGTCGATTGGTAAGCAGCCCCATTGCCAGGCACATCAACGCTGCGCCAACGGTGGTTGCTGTGGCCAGTGCCGGAATCCACTCCGCAGCTGCATCCCCAAACATGCTGGATAGAATTCCAGGATTCACAAAGATGATGTAGGCCATCGTCATGAACGTAACCACTCCAGCGATGAGTTCCGTTCGTAGATCGGTATTGCGTTCTTTGAATCTAAAGAATGCCTCCATTGTTCCCTTCCCTTTGTCGGTATGTACCCACTCTTTGATTGCTCCTCAGAGTCGGTCGAAACCACTCACGAAAATACGCACCTCTATGGTCTACTCGTCGCTCCTTTCCCTAAGCGTAGCCCGAACCTGTGTACCGTGGCCTGAAACCTGAGACGTCATGCAGGAATGCAATCAAGTCAAGTGCGATCGGGGGCCTAAGGTCTAGGCGGGTCAAATCGTCAGGGTTGACGAAATCTATGCCAACGACTCGATGGTCTAAGGAAGTTTTTGCATAGTGCAAGTCATCGATATGGGCAGAAAAATATATGTTCACTACATGTCGCTGACCCGCAGGATCTATACTGTCATGCACAAATAAGAGATCCTGAGGGCTGCATAGTATTCCAGTTTCCTCAAGAACTTCGCGTTTCAGTGCGTGGTGAAGAGTCTCTCCCCAGTCCACTCCCCCTCCGGGAAGCAGGTGATACTCAAGATGGTCTTTCATGTGGCGAACAAGAACGATTTCATCTCGCCAGATCATAAGAGCAGCTACCCGTATCCTGGGGTTGCGTTCAGCTGGAACTACCAAAGCCTCCCTCTCCCCTTTCCGTGGCGTCAAGTTCGAGAACTTCGACCAACCGAACCGAAGCTATGGGCTGTATGACCAGCTGGGCTATTCTGTCACCACGTTCGATGTGAATAGGTTCATGCTGGTCAAAATTGATAGCAATGACTTTGATCTCGCCTCGGTACTGAGAGTCGATCAGGCCGGGAGAGTTGACTATCCCGAGTCCTGAGCGTAGGGCTAGGCCACTCCGCGGCTGAACAAATGCTGCATAGCCTATTGGCAAGGCTATTGAGATTCCGGTCGAAATCAGCTGGCGCTCACCCGGCATGAGGGTGACGCGATGCGTGGAGGAGAGATCCAGTCCTGCGTCGCCTGGATATGCGTACTCTGGAAGCGGAACCTCGCTGTCCAAGCGCTTTATGTGAACCTCGGTCAGTGGAACCCTCTCCTAGAGGAATGAACAGATGTGACTATTCGATAACACGCAGCTCTGTGTAAAACTCATCCAGATCCTGGAATGATTTGTATACAGAGGCAAATCGGATATAGGCGACCTTGTCGAAGTCCTGCAGATATCGCAAAACTATATCTCCCAGCTCGACAGAGGAGATTTCGTAGCGAAGCGTATTGTGCAGGTCCTGCTCGATGTCGGCGATCAACGCCTCGAGTCTCTCAATCGGCACATTGCGTTTTGCAGTTGAGACCACCAATCCTCTAAGCAACTTACCACGATCAAAAGGCTCAGTGGAACCGTCCCTCTTGACTACCATGAGAGGCATCTCTTCGCGACGCTCATAGGTTGTGAATCTTGAGGAGCACCCGAGGCACTCACGCCTGCGTCGTATTGCCTCGCCAGACTCTGAGACACGAGAGTCGACAACTTTGGTTTCTTCATTAGAGCAGAACGGACACCGCATAGCTTCCCCTAGATGTTGACGTTTGCAGACTATAACATACAACATGTGGTGGGAAAAGTGAATGGTGAAACAATACTTTTACGGTGAAGCAAAATCAGTGTCCATTGGATGCTGTCGGTACGATTACGGCCTCCCCCGGATTGAGCCCGGAATCGTTCTTGGAATTCATTAGTCGAATGAGGGCGACTGTCTGAGCAGTATCAAGGCCCTGCACCGGATTCTCCTCCGCTAATGACCACAAGTTTTGTCCGGATCCAACGACTACTATCCTAGCATTCTGGGGCATAGCCACATCGTGCCTTGTCACACTCAAATAACCAGAGGCAACAACAACCAGAAGCATGATCGAGGCAAGCATCACATCGATGGCAGTGCTGCCAGTCGACCCAGTCCGATGACTTCTTCGGTTAGTAATTTCACAACTCGATTTCATTACAATGCCTTCCGTGATTGCCCGAAACTGTTATTACCATAGCCCTCGGGTCTGACATTCTTGCGGGGATCCGATTGCCGCAATACCGAGAATGCGCTAAACTCAATCGAACATACTTTCGTATCGGGAGAGTCCATGGCTTACACGCGTAGCCTCACGCGAAGGCAACAGCAGATCCTCGATTTCATCAGGTCCGAGGTTCACCGGAAGGGTTTTCCCCCATGTGTGCGCGACATTGGTCAAGCAGTGGGTCTCTCCTCGCCGTCTACCGTTCACGCACACCTTGTAGCACTTGAGAAGAAGGGTTACATCAAGCGTGACCCATCAAAGCCTAGGGCCCTTGAGGTTCTCGATTACAGGGATACCGAACGCGGTGTCGATTACACCCAAGTCTTGGCGGTTCCTATTCTTGGGAAGGTAGCGGCCGGTCAACCTATTCTGGCCGCTGAGAACATAGAGTCGACCATCAGCCTGCCACTTGAATTAGCATCTGAATCAGCATTTGTGCTCAAGGTCCAGGGTGATTCCATGACTGAGGCTGGGATCCTGCACGGTGATCATGTAGTTGTCAGGCATCAGAGCACCGCTTCTAACGGAGACATCGTGGTTGCCCTCCTTGACGGTGAGTCAACTGTGAAGCGCTTCTTCCTGGAAGAGGGAGCTGTTAGGTTACAGCCCGAGAACCAACACCACGAACCGATCTATTCCACAGATGTGACGATACTCGGTGTAGTCATCGGGTTGTTTCGCAAAATCAAATGACTCTTGAAGACTTTTGCCCTCAGCCCTGCTGATTTTCTGTAAACTCCTCGAACTTACCCAGAAGCTTGCTGGGGACTCGAGCCGTCAGGTTAGTGCCAATCTCGTTGTGGCTCTCGGCAATCACATGAGCTTGCTCATAAGCAAGCATCACTATGTCGCCACGCGTATATGGAATGACAAGGTTCAAGACACGACTGGCCCTGGCTGCTTCATGGATAATCCTGTCTACCAGAACATCCAACCCAACCCCCGTGAGTCCCGATGTGGAGACAGGTGTATCGAAATGTCCGGTCAATCGAGCGAGCTGATCATCAGAAGTTTGGTCGATCTTGTTCAGGACCTCTATCTGAAGCACATCGTCCGCACCGATATCCGCAAGTACTCCGCGAACCGCATTAGCCTGTGCAATCGCCTGGGAGTGTGAGGCATCGATAACATGCAACAGTAAGTCCGCCTCCCCGACTTCGTCCAAGGTAGATTTGAACGCCTCGACCAGTCCGTGAGGCAATTTGTTGATGAAGCCTACTGTGTCAGTAAGGGTGACGGTTCTCCCGTCTGGAAGGACGAGTCTTCGGGTGGTGGAATCCAGTGTTGCAAACAGCATGTCGTAGGCGATGACGTCTGACCCGGTCAAAGCATTCATCAACGTTGACTTGCCGGCATTAGTGTAGCCAACCAAGGCTATACGAAAAACTCCACTGGCCCTTCGCTGGCTTCGTTGAGTTGCTCGCGAAGAGGCCACGCGCTTGAGCTGTGATCTAACAACAGATATCCGCTTCCGGACTAGACGTCGATCGGTCTCCAGCTGGGATTCGCCTGCCCCGAAAATGGCACCCTTTCCCCCTCCGAGACGCTCTTTGACAAGGTGTCCCCACATTCCCCTAAGGCGCGGAAGAAGGTACTCGAGCTGTGCGAGCTCTACCTGCAACTTACCTTCCTTGCTCGCTGCATGTTCGGCGAATATCTGCAGAATCAAGCCAGTGCGGTCCATCACGCGAACGTCACCGAACGAGTCGGCCAGGGCCGCATCTTGACGCGGTGTGAGTTCGCCATCGATTATCACCAGATCTGCCGAAAACGACTTGGCGAGTTGGACAACTTCTTCAATCTTGCCTGGGCCGAGAAGGGTGTGAACACGAATTCTGTCGACGCGCTGGAAGGTCTGAGCAACAACATCACAGTGAAAGGTTTCGGCGAGCCGTGTTAGCTCTCCGAGGGACTCTTCAACGGGCCACTCGCGGTCTCCAGAGTCAACGCCCACTAAGACGGCGCGTTGGCGCCGATCTTCCCTCTCCCACTCAGGAGGTCTGATCCGTCCGCCCATTCAGCTCCTCATCACAGGGTGGCTTTTATGCGGTCCAGTGCCTCGGCGAGTCGGTCATCTGGGGTCGCTAGTGAGATTCTGACGTAACCCTCTCCGCTGGGTCCATAGGCGTTGCCCGGGGCAACAATGACGTTAGCCTCTTCGAGAACCTTGGTCGCGAATGAAGCGGAGTCGTGTCCACTTGGAACCTTTACCCATACGTAAATTGTACCCTTCGGGATCCTGGCTGAAAGGCCTGCGTCGGCGAGAGCATCCATGACCATATCCCTGCGTCTCTGGTAGACATCCGAAAGCTCATCCGTGATATCTTGTGGTCCAAGCATGGCCTCGATCGCGGCATCTTGTACAGCGGTGAAGGCGCCAGAGTCTATATTGCTCTTGACAGTGCCTAGAGCCTTTATTGCCGAGGGGTTGCCGGCAGCGAATGCGATTCTCCAGCCAGTCATGTTGTACGATTTAGAGCAACTAAAGAACTCTATGGCGACCTCTTTCGCGCCCGGACGCTCCAAAATGCTGATAGGCTTGTACCCATCAAATCCTATCTCACTGTAAGCATTGTCATGAATCAGCAACAGATCATGCTCCTTTGCGAAAGCAATAGCCCGATCAAAGTACTCAGGAGTAGCTATAGCAGAGGTTGGATTGTTTGGGTAAGAGATGAACATCATCTTAGCGCGCTTGAGGACTTCGGGTGGACAACTCTCGAAGTCAGCGAGAAAGTCGTTCTCCTCGGTCATGGGCATGAACCAGCTCTCGCCGCCAACGAGGATGCCTCCGGTGTGGTATACCGGATAACCCGATCCGGGTACCAATGTGACATCCCCCGGGTCGACATAAGCGATGAACACGTGGGCGATGCCCTCCTTGGAGCCGATTAGCGCTAGGACTTCGGTATCGGGGTCTAGCGAGACTCCGAATCTGCGATTCATCCATTCGGCGCAAGCTTCGCGATAGCGCTTGGCGCCGAAGTAGCTGGGGTACTGATGGTTCGACGGGTCTTGGATCGCCTCGGCCATCGCTGCGATGATGTTTTCTGGTGTGGGCAGGTCAGGGTCGCCTATTCCCAGTGAGATGACATCGATGCCTTGAGCGATTTTCTCTTCCTTCTTTCGATCGATCTCAGCGAAAAGATATGGAGGCAGGTTGGCGATGCGGTTGGCTGTTCTCACTGTTCTTCGTTCCTGTTTCTCTTGTTCCAATATGACCGTGCTTAACAATAGCTCATTGGTAGGGTAACTTACAGCCGAGGAGGGGGACTCCAGCGCAACCGAGTGAAAAGAGCAATCTAGCTCAACCGACTATCTCACTCGTCCCTCGAAAACATGGGTGGCGGGACCAGTCATGAAGACAGCTCCACCCTGTTGCCACTCGATGAGAAGCTCTCCCCCAGGCAGCTCTACTACCACACGTTCATCAGTTGCGGAAGCAAGGACAGCAGCGACTACAGTCGCACATGCACCTGTTCCGCAAGCCTGGGTCTCGCCAACTCCCCGCTCCCATACTCGCAAGCGAATACGTGTGGGGTCAAGGATCTGAGCAAACTCAACATTTGTCTTGGCAGGAAAGCTGTCGTGGGATTCAATCAGTGGACCAACTGTCAGCACTGGAGCAGCATCGAGGTCGTCGACCCAGATTACCGCGTGCGGATTTCCCATCGAGACTGCGGTGACATCGAAAGAGCCCTCAGAAGTCTCGACTGACCGCTGAAAGACTATGTCTCCCTCAAAAGTAGAGGGAATATCACTTGGTGCTAGCTTTGGCTCACCCATGTCCACGGTAGCCGATGACATTGTTCCGCACTCATCAATTTGGACGTCTATTGAACGAACTCCACCCAAGGTCTGGACATACAGCTTGGGTGTCCCAGGGGGAACCAACTCTTTGTCTATCAGATACTTGGCGAAACAACGGATGCCGTTGCCGCACATCTCTGCCTGGGATCCATCGGCGTTGTAGTAGTGCATGTAGGCGTGTGCGCCAGATTCGGTGGCGGGGCGAACGAAGATCATCCCATCGGCGCCAACGCCGAAGTGCCTATCGCAAAGCTGCGCGATCTTGTTTGCAGGAAGGTCGAGTACGGCGTCCAGATCGTTGACGATGATGAAATCATTTCCGAGGCCATGCATCTTCGTGAATTCTAACAGCATCTCAATCCCCTTGAAGTCCAACGAAGTCTATTTGGAGCAGATTACAGTACAGCACGTGCGGCGGCAACAGCGGTGACTATCCGGTGTGCACACGCGTCCACGTCAATATCGGTCATCTCGATCCATTGGATGCGCCTGTCGCCTCGCAGCCATGAAAGCTGGCGTTTAGCATACCTCCGCGTTGCCTGCGCGACCGCAGCCGAAGCAGCCTCCAAGTCAACGGTGCCCTCGAGAACCGGAAGGAACTCCTTATAACCGATTGCTTGAATAGAGGTGAGAGCCTCTGCATAGCCAGCGTCAACGAGAGCCTTGACCTCGTCCAGTAAGCCATTCGAAAGCATCGACTGCACCCGTGCATCGATGGCCGCGTACAATATTTTGCGATCCATTGAGAGCCCGAATCGCAATGCGCGATAGATGTCTTTAGGGGTAACGAATTCCGCATGACGCTCCGAATAGCTCAGTCCTTGAGCAGCCATCTCCAGCGCGCGGATGACGCGTCGTACATTATTTGGATGGATACACTCAGCAGAATCCGGATCCAGTCTGCGCAGGCGTTCATGAAGCGCTAGGGAGCCTAGCCGACGAGCATCCGCCTCAAGAGCAACTCTGCTAGGTGAGTCGATACTCCCTGTCGGAAATCGGAAATCCTCAAGAGCGGCTCGCACATAGAGTCCAGTCCCCCCAACTAGGATTGGGATTCGGCCGCGGTTGCAAATATCCTGGATGGCCTGTCTGGCCTCCTGTTGGTACATGGCCGCAGAAAATGGCTTTCCGGGATCGACCAGATCGATGCAATGGTGACGGATTGTACCATCAAGCATGGGTTTGGCGGTCCCAATGTCCATCCCGCGGTACACCTGCATCGAGTCCGCGCTGACGATCTCGCCGTCAAGAAGCGTTGCCACACGATGGGCTACCGCCGATTTACCCACAGCGGTCGGACCCATAATGGCCACGACAATAGGAGGGTCGGGGTCAAGCACAATGATCAACTTCGATTGAACGGCGAATCGAGAGTACGATCCGCAGCCGATGCATTGATACTAGAGTCCACAGAGCTAGTGCTCACAGGCTCTGTCGAGATGATCCTTCCCGTCAGATGCCAAGTGCGCGCGTCAGAAATCAATACTTCCGCAAGCTTGCCAACCATGTCCTCGATGGACAGCGTGTCGCTGAGCGGAGCGTGAACGACCTTGTTGCCCTCCGTCCTTCCCGAAAGCATTAGCGGGTCTCGGCGGGATCGACCTTCGACTAAGACGAGTTGATTGGTTTCTATCAGCTCTTTGTTCTTTGTCAAAGCGGATGAGTGGATAACCGGAATGAGTGCGTCGAATCGTTCTTGCATCACTTCACGGGGAATTTGGTTATCTATGCCGTAAGCCGGTGTACCCTCTCGAGGCGAATACATGAAGGAGAACGCCTGATCAAAACGACACGTTTCTACAAGATCCAATGTGGCCTGAAAGTCTGAATCAGTCTCACCAGGGAAGCCAACAATGACATCCGTGGAAAGGGCAAGCCCAGGAATGCGCTCGTACAGTCGATGGACTACATCCAGATACTGCTCCGACGTGTAGCCGCGGTTCATTGCTCCAAGTACCTGATTGGAACCGGACTGTACGGGCAAGTGCAGGGCGTTACAGATGGCGTCGGTAGACGCCATAGCCTCAATGGTGTTGTTCGAAAGATCTTTAGGGTGGCTTGTGGTGAATCGAACTCGCGGAACTCCCATCTGGGAGATCTTGTCGAGAAGTACGTGGAATCGCGGTGCACCGTAAAGGTCCCGCCCCCATGAGTTCACGTTCTGACCTAATAGGGTGACCTCCATCACGCCGTCTTGAAGGAGGCGTTCAATCTCCCTCAGGATCGATGCTTCAGTACGTGACTTCTCGTTACCGCGAACTGCGGGAACGATACAGTAAGCACAATGGTTGTCGCAGCCTGTCGCAATTGGAACCCATGCGTGATACGAATGCTCCCTTCGGGCGGGAAGATCCGAAGCAAAGTCGTCAGATGATTGGAGGACTTCAACAACTGGGTTCACCGAGAAGGATGCCATATCGAGAAGGTGTGGCAGTCGTCCCACATTATGTGTTCCAAAGACAACATCAACATGCTCGAAACGATCGACAATCGAAAGTCCATCCCGTTGCCCTATGCATCCACCTACAGCAATTAGGACCTCGGGTTTTCGGGTCTTGAGCTCACGCAAGCTGGAGAGTTGGCCAAAGAATCTGTTATCTGCGTTGTCACGAACGCAGCAGGTCATAAAGACGATTGCGTCAGCAGCTTCTGGATCATCTGCGGAGTCCATGCCCTCAGCCTCAAGCAGCCCTGCGACTCTCTCGGCATCGTGCTTATTCATCTGACAGCCAAATGTGCGTATGAAGTAAGTGTTCATGACGCTAGAGTCTATCACGGGTGAGGCGACATGGTAGGAGGTGAAAATCAATCAATATCATGTCATAGAATCATTCGATCATCGCAGTCAGACGATCCAGCAGACTCGGGTCATCGGACGCTGCCAGAAAGCGAGCAACGTCCGATACAGGAATTTCAGAGACTCCAAAGCGACTCGCTAGCGAGTCGATGCCGTGAAAGTCGGATCCTCCGGTAATAATCAGGTCGAACTTTGCGGCAAGAAAACGATAGTGTTCGACCTGCTCGGGAGTGTGCAGAGGATGATAGACTTCAATCCCCGCTAGGCCGGCCTCAACTAGGATTGGGAGAAACCTATCCACGCCGTTGATACCCGGATGAGCCAGTACAGCGCAGCCACCTATGCGCGAGACCATTGAAAGCAAAGCGATAGGATCCGCAGATTCCTTTGGAAGATAGAATGGCCTCCCCTGGCCGAGGAACCGGGAAAATGCATCGGAGACATCAGTAGCAACGTTGCTGGAGACAAGCGCCTTGGCCAGGTGTACGCGCCCGATGACGCCATCCCCTGACTCATGCACCACCTCGTCGAAGTCAAGTGGTACTCCGAACTTGCGAAAGAGATCGACGGTTCGTCTGGCGCGACAAACTCTGGCATGACGCAAGAAGTCCAACTGTTCGATCAATATTGGGTCGGTATGATCTATGAAATATGTCAGAATATGGAGTTCTGTCTCGGCAAGAATGGCAGAGAATTCAACCCCTGGAACAAAGATGAGATCGAGTTCGTCGGCCGTCTGCGCAGCGGCCTCTATTCCCCCTATAGAATCATGATCCGTAAGAGAGAGGGCCAGGAGCCCCTCGTGATCGGCTTTTTCGACTAATTGCCTGGGGGTCAGGTGACCATCGGACTGGTTGCTGTGAACATGAAAATCAAACACTATCGATACACCACAATCGAGTCGACGAAACTATCCACTCATGTTGTGTAGTTCAACGAGTAGGCGTATCGCTGTTCGTTCCTCGCCGTTGATCTCGATATCAGCGAACGCAGGCACGCAGCTGAGATCCATGCCTGAGGGTGCCAAGAATCCGCGAGCGATCGCAATGGCCTTGATTGCCTGATTGAGGGCACCGGCCCCCACCGTCTGCATCTCAACTGCACCGTGTTCACGCAGTGTTCCAGCGAGTGCACCTGCAACCGAGTTCGGGTTGGACTTTGTAGAGACCTTTAGGACTTCCACTGTTTCTCCTTGTTCGAAATCTACTTAGACAGGCAATTGGTTTGCCGGCTGCATATAGTCTTTTGATCCTAGTGGTTCATATTAGGTTCATTGAACTAAGCTTAATCATATCCAATCCTATCAGGAAAATCAGTCCTCTTTGTCGATTTCGAATCGGACATGGATAGCGTCTCGTGTCACGCGTATTCGAGGCTCTTCCTTCATGTAGATGAAGTATCTCTCGGCAAGCCCATCGAAAGCAGCGGTAATTCCGCGACGAAACTCAATGAGGTCATCCGAGTGGATCTTAAGTCCTTTTCGGTTCTTATAGATATCAGGTGGTTGATCAACAGTGGTATCTTGCTCGATAGCGTTGCATATCTCCAGTATCGGGGGGAGTGCCTTGCCCTCGCCCGAGAGAACACGGTGGGCTGTACGCTCCGAAATCTCTAGACCTATCGAGGACGCAACGACAACCAACTCTGCCGCATCCATTGACGCAGCCAAGCGTTGCCATACATTCAATCCCTCGACATCATCGACGAGAAGAACCCCCGAGGACTCAGCCCCGCTCACAGCCAAAACGAACATAGTGGCGGCTACTTCAGCGTGAGACCCAATGTAGACTTGGATCTCAGGATGCTGGCATGCAAACTCGACCACAGACCTAAGGATATTGTGCGGCCCCCTAGTAACGACGGGTGACCCCTGCTCAGATAGATCAACGATGGGCCAAGTGGACTGGTCGGACCGTTCAGGTAGCGTCTGACAGTTATTCGAAAAGACGATTGCGGAACCAAGCCCGGTGGCAGATGCGGCAACTCGAACATCAGGCGCATTGGCCTTGATGCTGTATAACGCCATACCCCGTCCATGCACCCCCCAGGAGTCGATAACCATCGAATCAAGTTTCGATGTGACACGTGGTTCAAAGATTCGCTGGTGCATAGAAAGCGGGACTCCTATACCGTCATCAATGACTGCAATGGAGCGGATGTCTCCCGAGCGACTGGAGGCGATGAAAATTCGACTCGCTCCAGCATCGCGTGAGTTTCGAAGCAGCTCTATAACGACGTCTTCGACACTGCGAATATCGTGCTTCGCCTGTCGCCTCTCGGCTTCAGATGTGTGCAGTCTGACGAAGCCATCTCCAAACGCTTCCTCGACCTTGCGATAGGAGGTCCCCGAAACACTTGTGACCAAATCGAGAAGGGCGCGATTCTCTTCACTCATGTCATCCATCTCAGGGTCGTCAGACTACTTGGCATACTCCACGACTCTGCGTTCGCGAATTACAATCACCTTGATCTGTCCAGGATACTCGAGTTCAGCCTCAATTTGCTTAGCGATGTCCCTGGCTAGGACAACCGAATCGGAGTCGCTGATCTTGTCCGGCTTGACCATGACCCGAATTTCACGGCCGGCTTGCATGGCGTAGCTCTTTTCAACACCCGGATGGGACTGTGCGACCGCCTCAAGCTTCTCCAGTCGCTTGATGTAGCTTTCAAGCGTCTCTCTCCTGGCACCAGGACGGGCAGCAGAAATAGCATCTGCGGCTTGTACGAGAACGGCTTCTACAGTCGTTGGTTCCACGTCACCATGATGCGCTTCAATGCAGTGTAAGACCGACTTCGGCTCGTTCATCCGGCGGGCCAAATCGGCACCAATGACCGCATGAGGACCTTCTATATCGTGGTCTATGGCCTTTCCGATGTCATGCAATAAGCCAGCCCTCTTCGCAAGTTCTACATCAACCCCCAGTTCAGCGGCCATGACGCCGGCTAGGTGGGCAACCTCCAGGGAATGCTTCAGGACATTTTGGCCATAGGATGTACGGAACTTCAGCCTACCGATGGTTCGAATGAGCTCGCCATGTAGTCCGTGTATCGTAGCGTCGAAGGCAGCCTGTTCGCCTGCTTCCTGGATGATTTGATTGACCTGGAGTTCGGCCTTATTGAATAGCTCCTCAATACGTGCAGGATGGATACGCCCGTCAGCAATCAGAGACTCTAGGGTGACACGCCCGACTTCCCTGCGAACAGGATCGAAGCTCGAAAGAACCACAGCTTCAGGGGTGTCATCAATTATCAAATTGATGCCTGTCATCTGCTCAAAGGCCCTGATATTGCGACCCTCTCTGCCGATTATACGACCCTTCATATCATCACTGGGAATGTGCACAACGGAAACGGTAGACTCGGCCGAATGATCAGCAGCGACACGTTGAATCGCAACCCCAACTATGTTGCGAGCCTTCTTGTCGGCCTCCTCACGTGCAAGCGCCTCGGCTTCCCTGATCATGGCCGCAGCGTCCTGCTTGACCTCCGACTCGATCTGGCTGAACAGTTGAGTCTTTGCTTCATCGCGCGTTATTCCTGCGATGGACTGCAGGCGCTCGTTGTGAGCGTCGATGAGTTCGTCGAGATCCTTCTCCTTCTTGGCGATTTGACCTTGGAGTGAAGAAAGCTGATGCTCTTTTTTGTCCAGGGACTCGATTCGTCTGTCAAGATTCTCTTCGCGATGGGTGAGACGACCCTCCATGGCGGAGAGTTCTTTTCTGCGCTCTTTGATTTCAAGATCGGTCTCTTGCTTGAGGGCGAAGGCTTGATCCTTGGCCTCAATCACAGCTTCTTTGCGTAGTGTCTCGGCTTGCCTGGTGGCATCTGCAATCAATCGTTCGGCCTCTTCGCCGGATCGCTCAATTCGACCTTTCAGAATAAATCGATTAGCAAGGTATCCGACAACGGCGCCGATGATTAGTGCGATGACGATGAGTAGCATGTCGTTCATCGTTGCGCTCCTCCCAACTGTTTAGTTGTTCGTCTAAATGGCTCGGTGATGTACGGTCTAGTACAGCACGCGCTTAGTGCAGTGTGTACACTCGATCCGGTGTGTCGACTAAAAGTGAACAGCTAAGGAACGATTGTAGGATCGCAACCGTGGGTAACCGCAGTAAACAGTGATTCAGGCCCGGAATCCCGAGCCCGTCAGGTCAACAGCAAGTACACCAATCAAAAAGCCTAAGGCGCACCTGATGTGCGGCACACGGCGTGAAATCCAATAACACCTGCTCAATAGTAAGTCTCGGATGCAGATAAATCAAGAAAGGCGCCATTTGCACACGAAAATACCCAGACGGAATGATGGGTGAAGGCCGAACCTGTGTTCTCGATATGGCTATCTAGGGATAGCTGTTCTCGGATAGCCCGCTATCCCTAGATCTTAGGAGTACTGCAAGCCGCTCATCCGGCAGGTGTGACTACTCCGGCAGTGGAACCTCCATAGCCGTTTGCGAGCCGACCACTGGAAGCCCCAGGCGGGCTCGAATTGTTGATTCGATTTCATTACGACAGTCAATATGCTCCCTAAGGAAATCTTTGGCAGCTTCACGTCCTTGCCCCAGGCGTTCTTCGTTGTACGTATACCAGGAACCTGATTTTGATATCACACCCTCTTCAACACCCAAATCCAGAAGATTTCCCTCTTTGCTGATTCCCTGTCCATACATAAGATCGAACTCCGCCTGACGAAATGGTGCGGCTACCTTATTCTTTACCACTTTAGCGCGAACACGGTTGCCAACGATGTCGGTTCCCTGCTTTATGGAGTCGATCCTTCTAACATCTATCCGTATAGTTGAGTAGAACTTAAGTGCACGGCCACCGGAGGTGGTTTCGGGACTACCGAACATCACTCCGATCTTCTCACGCAGCTGATTGATGAATATGCATGTGGTTGCGGATTTATTCAACGAGCCCGCAAGTTTTCTGAGTGCTTGACTCATGAGTCGCGCCTGCAAGCCAACTGTCACGTCCCCCATCTCACCCTCAAGCTCAGCTCTGGGGACCAGCGCTGCGACCGAGTCTATGACCACTGCATCGATTGCGCCGCTACGAACGAGCATGTCTGCGATCTCGAGAGCCTGCTCCCCCGTGTCGGGCTGAGAGATTAGTAGCTCATCAACGTCTACACCAAGAGCTGAGGCGTAGGTTGGGTCAAGGGCATGCTCTGCATCGATGAATGCAACGATGCCGCCTTGAGCCTGCGCTTCGGCTAATATCTGTAGAGCCAGGGTCGTTTTTCCGCTCGATTCGGGTCCGTAGATCTCTACGATCCTTCCACGTGGCACTCCCCCGATTCCAAGTGCTGCATCAAGCGCCAAGGACCCTGTGGGTATTGCGGCGACCTTCATAACCGCAGCGTGTTCACCCAACTTCATAAGGGAGCCCTTGCCGAACTTTCGGTCGATTTGATCCTTGGTAACGTCGAGAATCTTAGTTTTCTCTGAATCCATGTTCTTCCACTCCCAATAATCGAAGGCCGTCGCATCACTTACGCGAAGTGTATATCGAACAAATGTTCGCTGTCAATCCATAAGCTGAATCTTTACTTGGAGGTTGTAGCGAGGCCCCTCTCTTGTAAGCTCGCTTGAAAAGATGGACACCGCATCTACATTGATACACTCATCTACAAGATCGCGGGGGCCGGATCCATATGATTCTATGGATGGGATTTGGAGGCCGATCCGAGAGGCACGCGCAAGGGTTATATGAGGCAGGGCTTCTCGGTGATCCGAGGGAACTCCATAGGCTGTGCCTACACCATCCAACACCCTCCTAAGTCGAGCAAAATCGCCAACCGGATCGGAGAAAGCAGTCATCAACAACTTGACGCCTTGTCCCCGAGGAAAATCCGTGACTATTTCAGAGATCGGCAACTTGAACTTTCGGTGGCTTGAGAGACATGCCTGCAAATCTCGTACAAGGGCCAGGCAAACCGGAGTCGGAATGGAGCCGAAGAACTTTAGCGTGATGTGATAGTTTTCAGGACTAGTCCATCTTTGAGTGGCCCAAATGTTATCGGCGTTTCGGATTCTCCGACACAGCTGCTGAAGGTAATCCCGAAGTTGGTCGGAGGGCTCTACGGCAGCGAAGGCGCGCATCAGGTGCCCTCACATGGGGCAACAGCATCTTGCAAGAGGCGCAAACCATGCAGCGCAGCGGCATGGCGGACCGAAACTCTATCGCCATCAAAATGGCGAGACTCGGTGAAGGTGTCGATCGCGTCAGACGTTCGGATCGCGATACCGTACCAAACAAGGCCCACCGGCTTGTCGGGCAAGCCACCTGTGGGTCCCGCAATACCAGTGATAGAGAGTGCGACATCGGCTGTACATAAACACAATGAACCAAGGGCCATAGCTTTTGCGACTTCTGGGCTGACGGATCCATGTGTAGACAGTAGTGTCTGATCCACGCCGAGGACATCAATCTTGAGTCGGTTGGAGTATGCCACTACACCACCCTGAAAGACCTGTGATGCACCAGGGGCCTCAGTGACTAGGGCAGCCAAAAGGCCGCCGGTACAGGACTCAGCTACGCACAGGGTGACCCCGGATGAGCGAGCAGTTCGAAGAAGGGTTTCGACTGCCTGTTGCGCCGAGGGGTCTGAGTCGGCGCTAGCTGGAATCTTTGTTCCCATTAGGTCCATCTTCGATCTTGATGACATCACGGGCATGGTAAAAGTAATCGATCATAGAAGTAACAGTCAGTATCAGGGCTGCACCCATGAGCCCCCAGGCGAACACGTTGGCGAAGACCACCGCTTGGTGTCCCAGCGCAACGATCGGATCGGTGTCCTTGAGTATGAAAGCAACTATCGCAATAACTTGGAGAACTGTCTTGGCCTTTCCGAAGTTTCCCGCTGCGATTGTGCGTCCTTCAGCGACCGCCACCATTCGCAGACCCGTGACGATGAACTCACGCGAAATGATTACTAGGGCAACCCACGCTGGCACCGCACCAAGCTCGACTAGCGAAATGAGGGCTGCAGTGACTAGGAGTTTATCGGCGAGTGGATCGATGAGCTTCCCAAAAGTAGTGATCTGATTCCTAGTTCTAGCGACGTAGCCATCGACCGCATCTGTGGCAGCAAGGAAGGCGAAAAGCGCCGCGGCCCACCATGGTCCCCAATCGGGCAGCCGGGCAAGTAAGACGACGACTACTACGGGAATGAACACCATTCGAGCGATAGTGATTCTGTTCGCCCACCCGATGTCAGAAAGTCTGATCAGAGCACACCTCCCCAACCAAGTCATATCCGAGAGAGTCGACGATAATTGCTTGTACGAACTGCCCCACCGGAACTACTCTGTCGAGAATGACAACTCCGTCTATGTCGGGAGCCTGGCCTGCCCATCGGCCGATGTTCATGCCTTCCTCGTCAACACCGACAGAAAGAACCGACATTTGTCTGCCAACGTGTCCGGCATTCTTCTCAAAAGCAACCGAGTCCGCCAAATCGCGGATTTTTTGGGCGCGGGCGACCCTAGTTCTCGACGAAATTTGATCCGGTAGATCGTAGGCTGCGGTTCCGTGCTCGGGGGAGAAGGGAAATACTCCGACATAATCGAAACCTGTCTCCTCAACGAACTTCATGAGCTCCGAGCTGTGATAGCGGGTCTCGCCGGGAAAGCCGGCGATGAATGTAGTGCGTAAGATGATATCTGGCACCCGGGTCCGAATATTTGCGATCAACGCACGGAGCTCATCTGGAGAGCCACTGCGTCGCATTGACCGTAGGATGTCTTCTGAGACGTGCTGAAGGGGGATGTCGAGATAGTTGCAGATGTTTCGTTTACGTGCCATCAGCTCAAGCAGCTCATCGGTCAGACCGTTGGGCTGACAGTACATTAACCGTAACCAGTTCAGACCCGATGTCTCTGAAACCGAATCAACCAGGTCTACAAGGGTTCTCGGGTCGTCGGGTAAGTCCTTGCCCCACGAAGTGATGTCCTGCCCAATGAAGATAATCTCTCTGGCTCCTGACCTAACCATCGCATCGGCTTCATTGAGGACCTTTTCGAATGCCTTGCTTCGATATCTTCCTCGAATAGAGGGTATTGTGCAGTACGAACAAACGCGATCACAGCCATCGCTTATCATGAGGTAGGCGTGAGGCGTAGGCACCGAAGCACTTTGACGGGCGGCACGCCGGGACGATTCGTCGGTTTTTGGAGGACCAACCAATGTCGAAATGACCGAGGCGAGGGAATGCCTATCCGCAAGAGATATCACTGCGTCTGCCTCGGGAAAAGACTCCACGAATTCGTTCCCGTATCGAGAGACCATACAACCAGCAACGATCAGGCGGCGCCCTTCCTCGAGGGATCGCCACTCAGCGAGCTCCAACGCTTCTGCCACTGATTCTTCAACAGCATCACGGATGAAACCACAAGTATTCAAAACAACGACTTGTGCTTCACCTAGATCGGCCGTCACCTCATATCCCGAAGCGACCACGTCCGTAGCCATCTCGTCTGAGTCAACCTCGTTCTTTGGGCAGCCCAGAGTGACAAAGTGAACGGAAGGTCGGTGGGCAGGACTTCCTGTGTGCCGGTAACTCATCTAGCGATAATTCGTATACTGGAGGGGAATGCCGTAGTCTTGCTCTTTCAGGAAAGCGATGACCGCCTGTAGGTCATCGCGTTTGGGCCCCGAAACGCGGAGCTTGTCCCCTTCAATCTGGACCTTGACCTTGAATTTCTGGTCTCGAATGTCTTTGTTGACCCTCTTTGAGATGTCAGGGTCTATTCCGTTGATAATCGTAGCACTGACCTTGACCTTCCCGCCCGAGATGGGCTGAGGAGCCGCCCATGAGAGCGAGGCAAGATCAACGGCTCGTTTGACAAGCTTGGACTCAAGGACATCACGAACCTGCTTAGCTATGAAATCACTCGGTGCGACCACAGTAACTGAGGGAGCGGACTTGTCCAGATCGACCGATGATCCACTGTCCTTAAGATCATAGCGTTGAATGATCTCCTTTTGTGCCTGGCGGACAGCGTTGTCGACTTCATGGACATCGACCTGGCTGACGATATCGAAACTTTGATCTTTTGCCATCCATTGAACCTTTCAGCGCGAATCTTGTATCAACATCTATTGATATAAGACCCTTCGGTGGATATCAAGGCTCCAGTGTGATTTCCGGTGTTGACGAACCTGGAGGAATTGCTACTTGCTGGCCATTCTTAGTGATCTCTACCGCTGATGGTCTTCCAACCCTAATGGTAGCACTGTCAGTCACAAGCCACTCACGAGACTGGTCGCCGATTAAGACGCCCTCATAAGCAACCCGCCCATCAACCGACACCCTGAGCCAGGAAGAGGTTTCTGGCCTGACACTAATCCTCAACGTGAAGTCATCGACTATGGACTGCGGGTCAACGATACTCTGTGTTGGTGGTGTTCCTACGGCGGAAGCCGATGGAGTCTGATCGCGGACCGCCTCAACACTTGGAGTGGACTCGTCTATCGGTGGAATCGGCGGAAGTGGGTCGCGGGTTCCGGTCAGCCGAATTGCGCCGAAGACAAGACCTGCTAAGACGACCAAAGCGATTAGGACTGTAACTCCTGTCTTTAATGCTGGTCCAGTTTCAGTTGCCCGTAAGGGTCGAGATTCTCGCGGTCTTATTCGCGGGGGCTCCGTAATCGCGCCTATCTCCAGTTGAAGTGTTTCAAGCAACGGTACCGGATCAAGATCTAGATACTTTGCGTACGCGATCACATAACCGCGAAGATAGACCGGTTCAGGGATGGCGTCGTAGTGCCCGTCCTCTATCGATTGGAGGTTCTTGGATCGAATTTTGGTGGCTGACTCAGCTTCTTTGAGAGTGATTCCAAGCGCACGTCTGGCTCTTGAGAGTTGTCGCCCAACTGTGTCGGCCATAGCTGATTCTCAATCTCCGGTTATATCCCGGGCGTCGAGGGCCATCATCGCCTCAAGATCCTGAATGTCGATCAAGACTTCACGGGGACGGCTACCATCAGGCAGTCCGACGATACCGCGAGTTTCCAGCATGTCCATAATCCTGCCAGCACGAGCATACCCGACCTTTAGCCGGCGTTGCAAAAGTGATGTTGATCCGATGCCACTGGTAACCACGATGTCGGCTGCCTCCCACAATAGGGGATCTTCATCTCCCCCCGTGTCAACACCCCCGCCTGACTGAGCCACTTTCAAAGTCAGGATCTCTTCATGATAGTCGGGATTGGCCTGTGATTTGACGTGCTCCATGATCTTGGCGATCTCAGCCTCTGAGATATATGCCCCTTGAATCCTCTTGGGTTTCGGCCAAGCAGGCATCGAAAAGAGCATGTCGCCCAAGCCAACCAACTTCTCGGCACCGGGTTGATCCAGGATGACTCGGCTGTCGATACTGCTGCCCACGGCAAAGGCAATCCTATTGGTGATATTGGTCTTTATCAGGCCGGTAATGATGTCGGTACTAGGCCGCTGAGTGGCCACTATCAGGTGGATTCCCGCGGCTCTAGCCATCTGAGCCAGCCGGCAGATCGAGTCCTCGACCTCTTTGGCAACAACCATCATTAGGTCCGCAAGTTCGTCGATCACAATAACAAGATAGGGTAGTTCTTGGGCATCTTCAGGAAGTTTGCCGGCGTGCAAGAGACCGTTGTACATCCCAATGTTCCTGGCGCCAGCGGATTGGAGCAACTTCAGTCGCCTTTCCATCTCCGATACCGACCACGCGAGTGCGCTGGCGGCCTGCTTGGCCTCGGTGACCACAGGAACGTACAGGTGAGGAATCCCGTTGTACAGGGACAATTCGATCCTCTTGGGGTCGATGAGAATCAGTCGGACCTCACTTGGGGTAGCCCGCATTAGAATGCTCGAAAGCAATGCGTTGATGCAGACCGATTTTCCGGTACCCGTCGATCCGGCTATCAACAAATGAGGCATTGTCGCCAAATCTGCCAGTACCGACTCCCCGCCAACATCCTTCCCAACTCCCAGCAACAAAGGGCCAGCCGAAGTATGCATCTTCGAGTCGGCTCCCAACACATCACCCAAGGTCACGGTCTGTCGTCGGTCGTTGGGAACTTCGATTCCAACAAGCGACTTTCCCGGAATTGGGGCCAAGATACGAACGGTTGGCGCCGCTAAAGACAGGGCGAGGTCGTCGGCCAAAGTGGTAACTCTGCTTACTTTGATTCCTCGGGTTAGATCGAGTTCGAACATCGTCACCGTAGGCCCAGGCACCCATCGCAAAACCTTAGCCGGTATATCGAACGTAGCCAGCGTGTCCTCAATCAGACGAGCTGTGAGAGCCAATTCGCGGTCGTTGTTCACACTAGCTGTGCGGGAGCTGGTCCTCTCCAGGAGTGTTGGGGCCGGAAGCTCGAAACCTTCCATTGCTCTCGGTGCAGCGAAATGGGGTGAAGGCGTTGTCTTGCGATGTCTGGCTGGATCTTCTTGAGCCGAAGGCCGTGGTGGCCGTACCGTCTCAGCATAAGTCTCAGGGTTAACCCTCCCGACAGGATCCGGCATAGGGGAAACATCCTTGGCACGAGGCTGAGAGCGCTTCTTGGATCTGACCTCATTATCTTCACCGCCAGTCGCTGAATATGAGTTGCGGATCCAGGAGATTGCCGACGAAATTGAGGCTCCACTCAGCACGAGGCCGATAAGCATCAGTGCAACAAGGAAGACATACGCGATGGTATCCCCAACCATGCTGACCAGTACCCAAGCAATCGCCGCTCCATAATAGCCCCCTCGTGCGGCAACGCTCTCGGGGGTCCAAAAGTTTTCGAGGGGTGCGCCAACGGAAAACATCGACACCAGGGCTGTGAACATCAGCAGCAGGCCCATACCGACTCTAGCCTCAGTAAGTGTGTTCAGCCGGAGAAAAAAGGTTACCCCAAAAACCATTATGATAACTGGGAGAACGTAGCCACCGTCTCCAAACGCCAGCGCTACTATCTGGGAAAAGTACTCCCCGGCGATGCCAGTGCCCTCCGCAAAGAGTGCAATACCCATCGCAATCGCGAGTGCACACAGACTGATCCCGATGATGTCGTAGCGGGAGCTCTGGTCAAGCATTGGGCTGGCTGGATCAACCCTGCGCCCCGCGGTACGCTTTGCGGCGCTAGCAGTTCGAGAACGTTTCTTGTTGTTTGAGGTCATCTCGATCCCGTGCGACGCCCCTTCCTACCCTACCGTTTGCCAGATTATCACGGCAACACCAAGTATAGCCGTGTAGATTGAGAACACGGTGAAAGAATTGCTCTTGATGAAGCGCATGAGGCCAGCGATCGCGATATACCCTGTTATCGTAGACGCGAGCAATCCCACCAAGATTGCCGCAGTTCCCGGGATGGGCTCGTTCAGGACCACCACCTCATACCCCTCCTTCATTGATGCCAGCAAAATCACTGGGATTGACAAGAGGAAGGAAAACCTCGCTGCCTGCTCGCGATCTAGACCCAGTCCAAGCCCGGCCGCCATGGTAGCACCGGATCTTGAGATGCCCGGCATGATTGCGAGGCCCTGCGCAACACCGATGAGCAGTGCAGGTACGTAGCCCAGTCTGCCGGCAGAATGTATGGAGCGTCTAGACAAACGATCTGCCGCCTTCAAGAGAAGTGCAGTGACGACGAGACCGATTCCGATGAAGAGAGTAGGAACATTCTCGAACCAATCTGCGCCGAATAATCCGATTAGCCCGGTAGGAACTGTGGCGACCACGATCAGAAACAGAAGTCGCCTATCATCCTGTCGCTCAGGGGCATTGGTGAGAACAGCAGAGGCCATATGGGCCAAGTCGCCCCGAAAATACACCACGACGGCCAATAGGGTTCCAATATGCAACAAGACATCGAAAGCTAGCCCAAAGGTTTCCGGTAGCAAGAACATATCTTGGATGAGACGAAGGTGACCAGAGGAAGAGATCGGCAGAAACTCAGCGAAGCCCTGAACAATACCGAGTACGAGCGCCCAAAAAATCTCCATCAACTGACCTCCATGACCACAGGTACGACCATCGGACGACGTCTGATTCTGTCCCACAACATATTAGCTACTGAATCCCTGACTGCACGTTGGATGTCCTCTGTGGAAACACTGCTATCGCGCACGACCCGGTCCAGTGTTTTGCGTATCCGATCCCTTGTATCCGAGTGAAGGGCATCGTCATCTGCAAGGGTGACCCCGCGCATGATCAACTCGATCTCTGAAGCGATCTTCTTTGTGCGTGGATCGAATGCGAGGACGATGGTGACAATGCCGTCCTTAGCCAGAAGGTGTCGATCCTTGAGGACATGTTTGCCCACATCACCAACGCCGATTCCATCGACGTAGACCACCCCGGACTGAACCTTCTCCGAGATCCTCACCCCTCGATCCGATATCTCAAGACACTCGCCGTTCTCCATGATGAAAATCTTCTCGGCAGCAACACCAACAGACACAGCGCATTTTGCATGAGCATGAAGGTGCCTTGATTCGCCATGGACCGGAACGAAGTACTCGGGATTGACGAGGTTGAGCATGAGCTTGAGTTCCTCCGACGCCGCATGCCCCGAGACGTGAACCGGAGCAAAGGACTTGTGGAATACATCCGCTCCGAGCTTGACGAGCCTGTTGATGACCTTCCCGACAGCCTTCTCGTTCCCGGGAACCGGACTTGCCGAGATGATCACGGTGTCCCCGCTCTGGATCTGTACGGCCCTGTGTTCACCACTAGCCATGCGGGACAAGGCGGACAGAGGCTCCCCTTGGCTGCCCGTGGACAGTACGCACACCTTATCAGCTGGGATTTCGCCGGCGGTGTACGCGTCGACTATATTGGCGTCGTCAATGTTCAGATATCCCAAAGTCCTGGCGATCTTAACATTGTTGATCATCGACCGCCCAGTGACCACGACTTTTCGGCCACACGCAATGGCAGCATCGCAGACTTGCTGCAGGCGATGGATGTGACTGGCGAATGACGCAACGATAACACGTTGATCAGCTTCGGACATGATCGAATGGAGCGTCGGTCCGACAACGGACTCAGACTTTGTAGTGCCTGGCGTTTCGGCGTTGGTCGAATCACTGAGAAGCATGAGGAGCCCCTGCTTCCCGAGCTTAGCCAACTCCTGATAATCCGTCTGGCGTCCATCGACAGGAGTTTGATCGAATTTGAAATCCCCAGTATGAAGGATGTTTCCAAAAGAGGTCCTGATTACGACCGCCACACTATCGGGTATTGAGTGGTTAACTGCTATGAAGTCGAAGCCGAAGCCTCCCAGATTGACGTGCATACCGGCTCGAATCTCGCGAAGCTTGGGCTTGCTGATACCGTGCTCCTCAAGTTTGCCCTTGATCAGACCCAACGTCAGTCGGGTTCCCAAGACGGGGACGGACTCACCCAGATCCTTGAGGAGGTATGGCAACGCTCCTGTGTGGTCTTCGTGCCCATGAGTGATGATGATGCCGCGAAGTTTGTCGACTCTTTTTAGGATGTAGGAGTAATCTGGGAGTATGAGGTCCACACCGGGATGAGCGTCATCTGGAAACATGATGCCAGCGTCAATTACAACCATGTCGTTGCCGTACTCGAACACGGTCATGTTCTTTCCGATTTCCTCGAGTCCCCCCAAAGGGATGACCCGAAGTCGGTTCTTCTTGTGTGTCATAAGATGTGTTGTTGCTCCAGTTCTCTATGCTGCGGACAGACTCAGATGAGATCCAGGTGCCTAAGGACAGCAGACAGTTCCGCTTCTTGAGCCTGATTGGCTTCGATGAGCGGAAGTCTGACCCCTCCGACAGGATATCCCATCAATTCGAACGCTTTCTTCACCATTATTGGGTTTGCCGTGATGAACAGTGTCTTTATCAAAGGGAGCAGCTCAAGGTGAAGTCTGAGTGCGCGTGTATGATCGCCGGCGACTTGGGCCTCGATCATCTCTTTGAACTGCGGTCCCGCAATGTTTGACAGTACAGATATTACACCAGTGCCGCCGATAGCCATCATCGGTAGCGTGAGCTCATCGTCACCTGCGAGGACCTCGAATCCAGCTGGGGCACTGGCGATGATTTCGGCGGCTTGTGAAAGGTCCGAGTTGGCCTGCTTGACTGCAACGATATTTGGGCAGTCGGCGGCAAGCCGAACGATTGTACTTGGCTCCATGTTGATCACGCAACGCGCCGGGATGTTGTAGAGGATGACAGGCAGTTCGACTGCTTGAGCTATGGCACGGAAATGTCGATACAGCCCCTCTTGCGGCGGCTTGTTGTAGTACGGAACCACGGCCATCAAGGCATCGACGCCAAGCCCCTCAACCTTGCGGGCGAAGTGGATGGAATCATCGGTGCAGTTGTCACCAACGTTGGCGATCACCGGGACTCTACCTTGGTTCGCTTCGAGGACACTTCGGAAGAGATCCAGCTTTTGATCGTAGAACACTGTAGGGGACTCACCGGTGGTCCCGCACACCAAGAGTGCGTCGGATCCCTGTGAGATCAACCTCTCTGCGAGCGCTCCAGCCCTGGGTAGATCGAGGGAGCCGTCGGCAGTGAACGGAGTCACCATCGCAGTAATCAAGCGTCCGAATCTAGGGGTGGTCATAATTCGCTCTCCTCATGTGATTCTTTTCGACTCTAGCCATTCTAAAGCACTTCAACGACACATTACGTCCAATCGTGGCAGAGCGCCAAGTTCTTCGCTCAGCACGAACAATTCCCATTTCCAAGATCGAAGTCCTTACTTAGCGCTTCAAGGGCAACCCTAAGCAACCTTGAATTCACGATTACCGAGATTGTGGTGTGGCTGTCGGAGCTCTGGAGAACTGGCACGCCTGCGGTGTTCAGGCACTCAGACATCTTGGCGATTACGCCGGGTACACCGTGCATTCCAGCCCCAACAAGGGTGATTTTAGACAAATCAGTCTGAAGGTCGTATGGGAGCGAGAGAGCATCCAAGGCTGCCTTCAATCCCTCAGTGCAATCAAACGAGGTAGTGAAGATCAGATGGCGGCCAGCGGGGGTGAACATGTCGAGCGATATCCCACGAAGCGCCATCGCCGAATAGACCTCGGACTGAGCTTTCATGTGGTCGGGAGAGCCCTCATCATGACTAAGGTCGACCCGTACGCGCACTATGTCGGTTGTGTGCGAAAGTGCAGTTGCAACCCCTGTTGGAGAGTAACGGTCATCGGGTAATACCATGGTTCCCTCATCGGCAGAAAACGTGCCTCGAATCCTGAGGCGGAGGCTGTTGCGAAGAGCAAGATCTGCTGCCGGCGCATGCACTACTCGCGCGCCATGCCTAGCAAGCTGGAACAACTCGTCTGCCCCGATGACCTCGAGGATCCTGGTTCCGTCACAGGCCCGCGGATCGGCCGTTGCAACTCCTTCGACATCCGAATAGATCTCAACGGCCGCAGCATCGAGAGCTACACCAAGCGCACAAGCAGTTGTGTCGCTACCACCCCGGCCAAGGGTGGTTGTCGATCCGCCGACCGAGACTCCCTGGAAGCCGGCAACTACGGGAACGCAACCACCTTGTATCAGCTCGATAATTCGATCCGGATAGATGGCTACTATTCGTGCGTCGCCATGGTTTTCTTCGGTGATCAACCCAGCATCGCCACCTGATATAGCCTTGGCTAAAATGCCTGCGGCCCTCAACTCCTGAGCAACAACCACTGCTGAAATGATCTCACCTGTCGACAAGAGTAGGTCTGTGTCTTGCGGGTCGGTTGCACCCTCATCGAGTAGCGCCAAAAGGGTGTCGGTTGCGTACGGGGAGCCTTGCCTGCCCATTGCGCTGACAACTACCACCGGACTGAGCCCTGACTTGATGGCGTTGAGTATCTTCCCAACCACTGCTTTTCGACTCTGGTGGTCAGCAGTCGATGTACCGCCGAACTTCATGACGACAATGGAACCCGAATTTCCGATGGTGTCTGAAGCCAAGCTAATCACCCATAAGCGTTTCTAGGCCAACAATCAAACCCGAGAGACCCCCAACCTTGCGGACAGCCAGCAGAACTCCGGGCATGAAAGAAGTGCGATCGAGAGAATCGTGGCGGATGGTCAACGTTTGACCGCTAGCTCCGAAGATAACCTCTTGATGTGCTACTAGGCCCGGAAGCCTGATGGAGTGGACTGGGATGCCGTCAACTTGTGCACCGGTCGCCCCCGCGAGGACCTGCGACTCCACTGCCGCTTCACCTGGAACGAGTGACCGATGCTCCGCGATCAGAGAGGCGGTTCTTAGTGCGGTTCCACTGGGAGCATCGGCTTTTTGGTCGTGATGCAACTCGATTATCTCGACGTGCGGCATGAATCTGGCTGCTTCGGCTGCAAATCTCATCATCAGCACCGCCCCAACTGCAAAGTTCGGGGCGAAGAACAGGCATGTCCCGTTAGGTGCATTTTCTGCAAGCGAGGAAAGGACATCCGGCGACAGCCCCGTGGTCCCCACCACGCAATCGACACCGGATCGCAGTGCGATGGCTAGGTTGTCCTCAACTGATTGAGGATGAGTGAAGTCGACCATCACATCGGGTTCGGTGGCCGCTATCGCCTGAGCGAGATCTCGGAATTCTCGGGGTGATTCGATGTTTTCGGGCTCGGACTGGAGACTTATCCCAGTGTCCACGACAGCCACCAAGTGCAGGTCATCGGTAGCCATGACAGCCTCGACAGCAGCCGAACCCATCTTTCCCAAAGCACCGCAGACAAGAACCTTCACCATAACGAACCTCCCGTAACCTTACTGGGACAGTCGATCAACTTCCTCGGAAGTGAGTGGCCCGATGAACGCGAGTGAGCCCTTGGCAGCGAATACGGATGAGACCACGCGAGCGACATCGTCCACGGTAACCGCCTCGATTCGCCCGATGAGCTCATCTATCGACAGAAGCTCTGATTGAACAACGAAACTCTTGCCCAAACGCGACATCCTGGCCCTTGTATCCTCGAGGCCCAGCACCAAGTGCCCCTTGAAGGAGTTACGCGCCCTGTCAAGTTCCGCTGCCGAGATGCCATCGGAGGCCATGAGCTCAATTTGTTGGCGGATGATGCGGACGACCTCGGCGGTATTCGCAGGACGAGTGCCAGCGTAGACTGCGAACTGTCCGGTCTCTTGAAAGAGCGTCATGAAACTGTAGACGGCATACGCAAGACCTTTGCTCTCACGAATCTCTTGGAACAACCTACTGGACATTCCGCCTCCGAGAACCGCGTCTGCAATCGAAAGTGCATAACGATCAGGGTGGTCCCACTTCAATGCAGTCATCCCGTAGCAGATATGGGACTGTTCGGTCTCCTTGTTGATTGACACCAGTGATTTAGGTGACGTCGGAGTCGAAAGCGTGCGTGTGTTGATGGTTGAGCCCGGTAGCACAAGGAGCGAGGATACCAGGGCCACAAGTTCATCGTGATCGATCAAACCAGCAGCAGCGACTATGCAGTTGCCTGGCGAGTAATGTTTTTGCCTGAACGCTGCCGTGGCGGCATGATCGAAACCAGCAACGCTGGCACGCGTGCCTAGGATCGACGAGCCCAAAGGGTGGCCAGCGTACAAACCCGAAGCGAAGATCTCGTGGATCTGATCGTCAGGCGCATCTTCGGTGCGGGCGATCTCCTCGAGGACGACCTCGCGCTCGCGAAAGCAAGCGTCTTCGGCCAGCGAAGAGTTGCAGAGCATGTCGGAGAAGAGATCGATGACAACGGGCAGGTTGTCGCTGACGAATCTGGAGTAGTAGCAGGTGTATTCCTTCGCGGTGAATGCATTGAGATCGGCCCCGATGCGGTCGAATGCCTGCGAGATGTCCGCAGCACTGCGAGTGGGCGTCCCCTTGAACATCATGTGTTCAATAAAGTGTGACATTCCGGCTTCGGCACTGGTTTCATCCCTGCTACCTACCCGGAACCATACACCAAGAGCAACCGACCGCACCGTATCGATACGCTCGGTGACTACAGTCAATCCGTTGTCCAGCACAGTTTGCTGGTAGAACATATTCACGATCCTTCGCTAAATGTATTCACCCACGCCAGCCCTTCATCGCTAGCGAGGATTTGGTCGGCGTGGGTGAAGTATACGATTATGGTTAGTGCCTTCTGCGAGGCCTCTTGGAATCCGTTGACGAGCGGTCATCGCTACCACGACCGTGAGGGCGAGGATCCCGCTCGGAAGAGCGCGGAGCGCCCTGAGCGCCGGCTGGAGCCTCAGGCTTGTCCAGACGATCCAAGGATACCTTGCCACGATCGTCGATGTCGGTGATCTCGACCTCGACCTCATCCCCAACGCTGAGGACGTCCTCGACCTTCTCGACCCGACCCTTGGCAACCTTCGAGATGTGAAGGAGTCCATCTTTGCCAGGCATAAGCTCCACAAAGGCGCCGAATGCCTGGATGGAGACGACTCGTCCGGTGTACTTTTCGCCGATCTCAGGTTGCTTGACAATCATCTCGATACGGCGACGAGCCTCTTCCCCACCTTGATCCCTCGATGCAATGAAGATGGTGCCGTCCTCCTGGATGTCGATCTGGGCACCAGTTTCTTCCTGGATTGAACGAACGACTTTTCCTCCGGACCCGATGACCTCACGAATACGATCCACAGGAATGCGGACTGTGATAATGCGCGGGGCGTTCTCCTTGAGTTCTTCGCGGGGGGTGTCGATGACCTTCATCATCTCGGAGAGGATATGCTCGCGACCGGTCTTTGCCTGACGCAGGGCCTGCTCCAAGATCTCATGGCTCAAGCCTTTGGCCTTGTTATCCATCTGGAGGGCGGTGATCCCATTCTCGGTACCCGCTACTTTGAAGTCCATGTCGCCGAGGAAGTCCTCGAGTCCCTGAATGTCTGAAAGTACAGCAACCTCGTCGCCCTCTTTGATCAGCCCCATCGCAATTCCTGAGACAGGTGCAGTGATAGGCACGCCGGCATCCATGAGGCTTAGTGTCGAACCACAAACCGAACCCATGGAGCTCGAACCGTTGGACTCCAAGACTTCGGAGACTATACGAATCGTGTAGGGAAACTCATCCTCTTCAGGAAGGACGGGGACGAGGGCCCTCTCCGCGAGCGCTCCGTGCCCAATCTCTCGGCGCTTGGGTCCGCGCATGAATCCGGTTTCCCCAGTACAGAACGGCGGGAAGTTGTAGTGATGCAGGTAGCGCTTGCCATCGGTGACATCGATGGTGTCGATGCGCTGCCATTCGGACAGCATGCCGAGCGTCAAAACCGAAAGTACCTGAGTCTGACCGCGGGTGAAGAGACCCGATCCGTGGGCGCGAGGGAGGTAGCCGGCTACACTCGAAATCTCACGAACCTCATCGGATCGACGACCGTCAACTCGCTCGCCCTCATCGAGGACCATGCGCCTCATGGCCGTCTTCTCGAGTTCTTTGAGAAGAGCTTTGATGTCTTTACCCGAGGCGGCCATCTCATCGTCGGAGAACTGAGTGATGACGAACTCTTTGACGGTTGCCACATCCGACATTCTGGAATGCTTATCGGGGTTACGCAGCGCCTCGCTCATCTTGTCATAGCCGAGGGAGAAGACCCTACTTCTGAGCGCTTCGTCGATCTCGTAGATAGCAACTTCCATCTTGGTGGATGCAACGCGGCTAGCGAAATCTTTCTGGACTTCACAGAATTGCGCAATCGCGTTCTGCGCGAACCGCAACGCTTCTAACATGTCGTCCTCAGTAACCTCATTGGCTCCGGCTTCGATCATGTAGATTGCATCGGCGGAACCGGCAACCACAAGGTCGAGGTCGGAGCGATCAAGCTCTTCGAAGGTGGGGTTGACAAGCAGCTCGCCGTCGACCCTAGCGACCCGGACACCGGACAGCGGACCGTCGAAGGGGATCCCAGCAACCATCAAAGCCGCCGACGCTCCCATGATGCAAATCACATCGGGCTGATGGACCTGATCAGCCGAGAGCACGGTCGCAATGATCTGGACCTCGTTACGGAAGCCTTCTGCGAAAGCTGAACGCAGAGGACGGTCGTCGATCCGTGGGCGCGAGGGAGGTAGCCGGCTACACTCGAAATCTCACGAACCTCATCGGATCGACGACCGTCAACTCGCTCGCCCTCATCGAGGACCATGCGCCTCATGGCCGTCTTCTCGAGTTCTTTGAGAAGAGCTTTGATGTCTTTACCCGAGGCGGCCATCTCATCGTCGGAGAACTGAGTGATGACGAACTCTTTGACGGTTGCCACATCCGACATTCTGGAATGCTTATCGGGGTTACGCAGCGCCTCGCTCATCTTGTCATAGCCGAGGGAGAAGACCCTACTTCTGAGCGCTTCGTCGATCTCGTAGATAGCAACTTCCATCTTGGTGGATGCAACGCGGCTAGCGAAATCTTTCTGGACTTCACAGAATTGCGCAATCGCGTTCTGCGCGAACCGCAACGCTTCTAACATGTCGTCCTCAGTAACCTCATTGGCTCCGGCTTCGATCATGTAGATTGCATCGGCGGAACCGGCAACCACAAGGTCGAGGTCGGAGCGATCAAGCTCTTCGAAGGTGGGGTTGACAAGCAGCTCGCCGTCGACCCTAGCGACCCGGACACCGGACAGCGGACCGTCGAAGGGGATCCCAGCAACCATCAAAGCCGCCGACGCTCCCATGATGCAAATCACATCGGGCTGATGGACCTGATCAGCCGAGAGCACGGTCGCAATGATCTGGACCTCGTTACGGAAGCCTTCTGCGAAAGCTGAACGCAGAGGACGGTCGATCATCCGTGCAGTCAGAATCGCCTTTTCGCTAGGCCTGGCCTCACGCTTGATGAAACCGCCGGGCAACTTCCCGGCAGCGTACATCCGCTCTTCAAAGTCCACCGTCAGTGGGAAGAAGTCGAAATCCTTGGCTTGGGCCGACGCTGTGGCAGCCACCAAGACCATAGTGTCTCCCTGGCGCACAACCACCGCTCCGCCAGCCTGCTTGGCCAGCTCGCCTGTCTCGAACGTATACTCCTTGCCAAACAGCTCAAAAGTCTCGACAACCTTACTCATCAATTTCCACTTCCTGTTCCGTGCCGCACACTTTGGTTGCGGCTACACTCGTGCGTTCGAAATCCACTAACCGCGGATTCCTAGACGTGCAATAAGGTCCCGGTAACGCTCAATATCGGATTTCTTCAGGTATGCGAGCAGGTTACGCCTCTGTCCGACGAGTCGCAGAAGCCCTCGGCGGGTGTGGTGATCAGTCTTGTGGATCTTGAGGTGCTCGGTCAAATCACGAATACGCTTGGTCAGCAAAGCGACCTGAACCTCTGGGGACCCGGTGTCTGCTTCGCCCCTAGCGTACTCTGACACGATCTGCGACTTGATTTCCTTATCCAAAGCCATGTTACATCTTCACCTTTCTAACGGGGTTCGCCCTCTCCGATGAAAATCGTTGGTGATTCGATGATCGAAGGACAGGGTATCCATACAACCTAAACATAATACCACAATCAGGGGCTGACGACTCATCGTAGCTAGACACGACCGGAGATTCCATCATGGTGATTCCGGCTCCATTCCTGACAGACGTCGGACGATGTCGACATCGGCTATGATCGCCGATGCAAGTGCGTCAGGAGTGGCGAATTCCTGAAGATCACGGATGCGTGTTTCGAACGTCAGCGTGACCTTTTGGGCATAGACATCATTCGCAAAGCCGAGAAGGTGAGCTTCGACTCCGAACCTTGAATCGGCGAATGATGGTGAGCTACCGACGAAGATTGCCGCGGGATGACCACCGTCGACGAGGTGAGCTTTCCCAGAGTACACGCCAGCAGCAGGCAGAAGGCTAGCACCCTGGGTGCTGATGTTGATCGTTGGGATTGAGAGCAATCGGCTTCCGCGACCCGCACCGTGGATTACGGTTCCGGATAGCGAATGCGGATGTCCAAGGAGGCGCTTGGCGCGCTCCACATCCCCATCGACGAGATGACGCTTGATTCGGGTAGACTTGACCGGGGCGCCGTCAAGCTCCAGTAGAGGTATCCCCAAAACATCGATGCCCGATTTTGCCGCAAGCGCCGTCAGAAGACGGATGTCGCCAGTTGCCTTGTTTCCGAAGCGGAAATCCTCCCCCACGATGATGTGCCGGGGGGTCATCGCTTGAAGTACCACCAGACTCAAGAAGTCCTTCGGTGAGTAGGCGGCCATACGATCGTCAAAGGGCAAGATGATGATCCGCTCGATTCCGGTATGGGACAAGCGGTCGATCTTCTCGGCTAGGGACAGAAGCTGAACGGTGTCGACGCCAGGATTTACAACGGTGTCCGGGTCTCGATCGAATGTGATGAGGACTGAGGGAACCCCGGATAGCGTAGCCCTACGCACTGTCTCCGAAATCAGGTTGACGTGTCCAAGATGCACGCCATCGAAAACCCCGATAGTGAGTACGCAGTCACCGAGATGCTCGATCTCTGGGCTCCATGTCATCACCGTACTCATGGGTGCCTCAATAGTGGAGCATCACCTGGGAGAATCAGCATCGGGATCAAGCGAGCGCCATCGGATGAGAATATCCCTATGATCCTTGAACGATCCACCACCGTCAGCGGAGTATCTATTGCTGGCTCGGAGTCGAGCGGATCGATCGACAATCGACAGCCGTTGGATGCCGCAGCGGCCTGATCGTCACCGATTTGGATCACAGGGAATCCAAGAGTCTCGACAGGATCGATGAAGAACTCGGAGACTGACCCACTGTGGCCCTTGATGATGTCGGCAGTTATAGCCTGCCCCACATCCACGGTTCCGGAGCGGGACCGTCTGAGTTCGCTCAGATGCGCCGCCGTGCCGAGAGCTGACCCGAGATCGCGGGCTATTGAGCGGATGTAGGTGCCCTTTGATACCGAGAGCTCAACATCCCAGGTGGGCGGTGGGCCCCCATCGAGGGTTATCAGGCGGGCGTCATCTATCCGAACCGTTCTAGGCTGCAACTCCGGCGTCTCACCACGACGAGCAACCGTATAGGCTTTGGTCCCGCCGAGTTTTATGGCCGAATATGCCGGCGGAAGCTGATCCCTCTGGCCGATAAGCCCTTCGATACAAGCTTCGACGAACCCGACTTCAGATACTTGTGACGGGACTGGGAGTGTGGAAATGATCTCTCCATCGGCGTCGTCCGTGTCCGTGGCGGATCCGAAGGTTATCTTGGCTCGATACGTCTTCGACTCTGCGGTGAGGAATCGAGCGAGGCGCGTCGCCGGACCAAGTAGCACCACGAGCAACCCGGTGGCCATAGGGTCCAATGTCCCGGCATGTCCAACTCTGCCTTCTCCGCTTATCCTTCGAACAATGTTGATGATGTCGTGACTCGAAGGTCCGCTAGATTTGTCGAAAGGCAGAATGCCGCACAAATCGGTGGTGTTGCGGCGTGCCATCACGAAGCCGAATCGCCGCCGGGCAACATAGGCATCAATCGGTCAAGCAGTGTCTGCATCGATCCGTTGTATGTGAAGCCCGCAGCGGGCACATGCCCTCCCCCACCGAATACCCTAGCCACCGAAGAAACATCGAAACCGGTCTTGGACCTGAGGTTGCCTCGGATCTCGCCTTCGAGAACCCGTAGCATGAGAACAACATCGACGCCTTGTATTCGCCTGACTGCATCGGGTAATCCCTCGATCTCGGAGAGTGTTGCGCCAGTCTCGGTGAAATCCCGCTCGGTGCACCAAGACCAGGCGACCCTTCCGGAATTGGCGAGAGTGAGCCTCGCCAAGACTCTGGCCTCAAGCGCGAGATAAGCTGGTGAGAGCTCTTGGTATACGAGTCGGGCCGTCTCTGCAGGGTCGACACCACTCTCAATCATCTCGGCGGCGCACCTTAGGGCCTCAGCAGTGGTATTGGAATATGAGAATCGACCGGTGTCCGTGACGAGGCCGGTGTAGCAGCACAGCGCAATCTCGGGAGTTGGCTGGACGCCTAGGGGACCGAGTAGTTCCCATACCAAGTGGGCGGTAGCGGCCTTGGACGGGTCGATGACATTGATGGACCCGAAACCGGGGTTGTCTGCATGATGATCCACGACTATCACGCTAGCGGCGGATTCAGCAAGTATCGATGAGCCACCGAGCCGCGAAAACGACGCGGTGTCAAGGGCGACAAAGACATCAACATCCTCTAACTCCGAGAATGGGACGATCAGGGCGATCCCCGGCAAGAACGTGTACGTCGACGGTACATCGCAACCGTCTGCAAGGGTCGGAACGGCTTCAATGCCAATCGAACGCAGAGCCAGGGTGAGAGCCAGCGTCGATCCAATGGCGTCTCCGTCAGGTTGGGTGTGGGAACCTACAACGACGAAATCCGCCTTCTGCAGGCGAGAAACCGCCTTTTGGACCTCGGATTGCATTGGAAGCCACCTCACCCAGAAGTGCCGGATTCGGTTGGTTCGCCATCAGCCGAAGACCGACGATCAGCGGACATGGATGCGGGCGGTGACTTCAGTGCCTCGGCTATCCGCATGCCTGCATCCACGCTCTCGTCGATGAAGAACCTCAGCTCCGGAGTCACTCGGGTGGTGATCTTCCCACCGAGTATGCCCCTGATGCGCCCTTTGGCGGAATCCAATCCGGCTAGAACCTCTTGGTAGCGATCTGCATCACCGTGAGCGGTGACGTAAACGTTGGCCACCGCCATGTCTGGGGACACTCTGACCCCAGTGACGGTAACGAAGTGCAGGCGAGGGTCGGATATGGCGTCCAGCAATATCAGAGCGATGGCCTCCCTGAGGCTCTCGTTCATCTTGCGAGTTCTGGAAGTCTCCTTCATCGCTTCACCTCGATCATTCTGTGCGGGCGACTTCGGAGATTTTGAATCCTTCGATCAGGTCGCCTTGCTTGAGATCTTGGTATCCATCGATGGAGATACCACACTCATATCCTCCACGAACGGACTTGACATCTTCTTTGAACCGACGAAGCGATCCGACCTTGCCTTCGTATACGATCAGGCCTTCACGCACAATTCGAATTCGATCGTCTCGGCTGATCTCGCCATCAAGAACGTAGCATCCGGCAATGACGCCGATCTTTGGCACCCTGAACAACTCGCGGACCTCCACTTGCGCCGTGTCGGTCTCGACGACGTCGGGAGCCAACATTCCGACTCGCGCCGCGTTGATGTCCTCGATAGCCTGGTAGATGACCCGATACATCCTCAGGTCAACGCTCTCCTTCTCCGCCAGGGCTTTGGCTTTGGGTTCGGGTCGCACATTGAATCCGATGATGATGGCATCGGATGCGTCGGCTAGCATGACATCGGTCTCGGTGATACCTCCGACTGCTGAGTGGATGACAGAGATCTTCACCTCGCTCTGGTCCATCTTGTCCAGCGCGTCCTTGAGGGCTTCGATCGAGCCATGAACATCGGCCTTGACCACCAAGTTCAACTCGCGAAGATTGCCTTCCTGAATGCGAGCGAACAAGTCATCCAGCGAGACATGGACCTTCTTGTCCTGGGCCAACAGTCTTAGCTTCAAGGCACGTTCCTCAGCGAGATTCTTCGAATCGCGCTCATCGGCGAAGACTCGGAATTCGTCTCCGGCAGAAGGCACGCTTCCGAGGCCGAGTACCTCAACAGGGTCAGCAGGGCCCGCCGAGGAGATGGTGGCGCCTTTGGGATCGACCAGGGCTCTTACGCGGCCGTAGGTGGAGCCTGCGACCAGAGAATCACCGACCCTGAGGGTCCCTCTTTGGACCAGCACGGTTGCAACAGGCCCGCGACCCTTGTCGAGCTTGGCCTCGATGACAACTCCGCTTGCCGGAGCTTCGGGGTTGGCTCGAAGCTCTTCGACTTCGGCGACGAGCAAAATCGTCTCTAGAAGCTCATCGATATTGATACGTTTCTTAGCCGAAACATCGACGAAGATGTTGTTTCCGCCCCACTCTTCGGGGACGATCTCGTGCTCGGTCAATATCTGGCGCACCTGGTCAGGATTAGCTCCATCTTTGTCAATCTTGTTGACAGCGATGATTATCGGCACCTTTGCAGCCTTAGCGTGATGGATGGCCTCTACTGTTTGCGGCATGACCCCGTCGTCTGCGGCTACAACAAGAATCGCGATGTCAGTCACCTTGGCTCCACGGGCGCGCATCGCTGTGAATGCCTCGTGTCCCGGCGTATCGATGAATGTGATCCGCTGATCCTTGTGAGTGACCACTGAAGCACCGATATGCTGAGTGATGCCACCTGCCTCGGTTTGGGCAACTCCAGTCTCACGGATCGCGTCGAGCAGCGATGTCTTTCCATGGTCGACATGACCCATGACGGTGACAACCGGAGGGCGAGGTATAAGGTCCTCGGGGGCATCAGTGAAGGTCAAGACCGTCTCTTCCTCCAGGCGGACGATGTTGAGTGTCCTGCCAAGATCCTCGGCCACCAACTCCATAACGTCACGAGGCATCGGCTGATTGACCGTCAGCATGGTTCCAAGCAGCATCAGTCGCTTGATGATCTCGCTGGTGGATGTGTCGAGCAAGGCAGCCAGCTCGCCGACGGTGGCACCTTCTGTGACGGTAAGGGCACCATCAGCCTTGCCTGCCGAGACGACCTCGACGGGAGTCGAGTCCTCCGTGGCCGTAGCGGTTACCTCATGTCTCTTCTGCTTTTTCTTCTTCTTCTTCCCGTCGCGAGCAGCAGCCGCTACAGCATCTTTCGCCTCTTGAATCACCCTGTCATGAGCCGTCTTGATCGCTGTCTGGGCCTGGGCCTGCTCCGCCATCGCACGGTAGCGCTCTGCCTCTTCGCGATCGAGCCTCGCCGCTTCCTCGGCATCGCGCTTCTCTTGTTCAGCACGCTCATTAGCTGCTGCTTCTTGCTCAGCCTGGAATGCCTCAGCTGCGGCCCTAGCGTTTGCTTCCTCCGCTTCACGCTCAGCCTTGAGCGAAGCTTCGGCTGCTTCGCGCTCAGCTCTTGCAGCTGCCTCACGATTAGCGCGCTCTACAGCCTCTGCCTGCGCTTTGGCTTCAAGCTCTTCGGCGAGGCGTCTCTCTTCTTCGAGCTGCTGCAAGCGGATGGCTTCTAATTCGGCCTGCTTTTCGGCGATAACGGGCCCTAGGTCTTTTCGAATCTTGTCAACGTAAGCCTCGACCAATGAGGAGGAATGTCCCTTCGCGGGGATCTTCAAACGCTGAAGGTGTCCCAGCAGCTCTTGGGAGTTCATCCCGAATTCTTTGGCCAGCTCATGTACTCGCATACTGGGCATCAGCAGCTTTCACCATCCTTGCGTGCATGGAAACGAACATCATCAATACAGCTACGGAGTTCCGTCCGTAAGCGCGAAGTGTCATCTTCGTACAATTTTACTCGCAACGCAGGTTCGAAGCGTTTGCGCTTGACCGCTAAGTCGAAACACTCTTCATTAGCATGGATATATGCGCCCCTGCCAGGCAATCGGCCGCTCGAATCGACGGAAATACCGGAGTCTGGAGAACGAACTATCCGAATCAAAGTACCCTTCTCTTGGGACTTTCGGCAGCCGACGCAGGTTCTGATGGGAGATTTTGCCTGAGTGCTCACTAAGCGTCAGAATCTCCTTCGTGTATCCGGCAGTACCGCGATCCCTTGTTGGAGCGGTTGCGACAGCGTAGTCCTGTGGAGGTCACCGATACACATCGGCCATCTTCGTCTGCGGGAACGGCATCGAGTTCCCCTGAGGCTGAAGTACCATGCCCGGAAGTACCCGCTTGGGCCAGACTCTTGATGTCGATTCTCCAGCCAGTGAGCTTGGCGGCCAGACGAGCATTCTGGCCTTCTTTGCCGATGGCCAGCGAGAGCTGGTCATCGGGGACCATGACAGTCGCAGTATGTGTGTCAACATCGACCTGGACCTTTGCCACCTTCGCAGGTGACAACGCGTTCGCAACATACTCCGCATTGTTTTCGGACCAAGGAACCACGTCAATGCGCTCGCCACGTAGCTCTCCCACAATCATCCGCACGCGAGATCCTTTGGGGCCGACACAAGCGCCCACGGGATCGAGGCTTGGCTCACGACTGGAGACTGCGATCTTGCTGCGCATGCCTGGCTCCCTAGCCACGCTCTTGATCTCGACGATCCCGTCGTATATCTCGGGAACCTCCAGCTCGAACAACCTGCGAATCAATCCAGGGTGTGTCCTGGAGACGACCACCGAAGGTTCACTGGATGTCTTGCGGACCTCTATGATGTAGGCTTTGATTCGCTGATTGTGATCGTACCTCTCGTTAGGAGGCTGTTCGCTCGGGGGCAGAAGAGCCTCGACGCCCTCCCTCAGCTTGATCAGGGTGTAGCGCGAATCAGACTGCTGCACGATGCCTGTAACACTCTCGCCGATCCGATCGGAATACTCATCGTAGATGCGATCTTTTTCAACATCACGAATCATCTGCGTTATGACACCTTTTGCAGCCTGGGCAGCAATTCTGGACACATCCTTGGGGGTGATATCGTGCTCCTCAAGGATAGGCTCTTCCTCCGTCCCGCCTACGGGGACGAGTTCGTATACATAGATTCTGCCCGTTTCTTTGTCCAGAACCACTCGGGTGTCATTGTCGAGCTCCATGATGCGTCTGTAGGTAGCCGCCAGCTGCTGCTGGAGCTTGTCGATCATGTCGAACTCATCGATATTCTTCTCACGAGCGAGTGTTTTCAGGGCATCCATCAGATCTGAGCTCATTTAGGGTGCTCTCCTTTCTGGCTGAAATCGATCTTGCCCTTCAATCGGGCCTTCTTGATCTGGGTGAAGGGTACTCTGAAGACACCCACTTCTGAACTTAGCACGATATCTTCATCTGTTACGTCGGAGATCGCTCCCGTGAAGGAGGATCTACCATCTATCGGATCCGTCTTGATTGAGGCCGTCTCGCCCAAGAATCGCACGAAGTCTGACTTCTTCGACAACGGCCTGTCGACCCCCGGAGAACTTACTTCCAGGGTGTACGAACCGCTAACCGGATCCTCGGCGTCAAGGATGTCGGAGATCCACTTGTTTGCACTAGCGAGACGCTCGACATCGATGCCCGCTGGATGATCCAAGAAGATGCGAATGACCGGAGATCTGTGTACTCCGACTACCTCGACAGCAACCAGTTCAAACCCCTCGCGATTCGCAGCCGGGGTTAGAAGGGCCTCTATTGTGGATTGCAAACGCTTAGACAACTCGCTTCACTCATTCCTCAAGAACAAAAGAAGCGGACGGTTCGCCCACTTCTCATCACCCGACGATATTTTCTGACGACCTTATGATACCACAAGGTCAGCTCAGGCGTATGCTCAAAGATTCGACCTGGTCGACCTTGTGGTGAGGCGTCGGGCTACCCGGGTACCGAGCTTGAGTCCCGGATGGCCTTTCTGACGATTTCGGTGACCAGCTGACAGATTTCGTCGGCGGGAATGTCCCTCGATTCTCCAGTCTTGCGGTCCCTGAGCTCAACCAGTCCTTCTGTCAGCGTCTTCTTTCCGAATACTATCTGCATCGGATAGCCGATGAGGTCGGCATCTGCGAACTTGACGCCAGCCCTTTCATCACGATCATCCAGAATTGTCTCGACTCCGCTTTCAGCAAGCGCCTTCCATGTGTCGGAGGCCATCTCGGCGACGGCAGGATCCGATATGAGGGGTAGCACCACAACGTGTACTGGTGCCAGCGCCATTGGCCAGGCAATACCCTTTTCATCGTGATGTTGTTCGATGACCGCAGCAAGACAACGTGTGATGCCGACGCCGTAGCAGCCCATGAGGAGAGGCTCCTCCCTGCCCTCCTCGGACATGAAGGTTGCCCCCATCGCCTCCGAGTACTTGGTCCCAAGCTGAAAGACCTGTGAGACCTCGATACCGCGAGCCACCTCAAGCGACTGGGATTTGCAGACTGGGCAGCGATCGCCAGCCGAAGCGATCAAGAGGTCGGCGAACAGGTCGATCTCGAAATCACGATCACGGGAAGCGCCGAAGTAGTGGTAGCCGTCCTCGTTGGCACCGACAGTCCAGGTGAGGAGCTCAAGAAGCGAGCGGTCCGCGACGAGGAGTGTGCCCGATGGAGCGTTCACGGGGCCCAATGAACCTTTCGGGATGCCGAAGGCCTTGAAGTCCTCCTCGTCAAGCAGAGTCACGCCGGGGACCGCAGCTTGGGCCTTGACCTGGTTGAGCTCGCGGTCGCCCGGGAGAAGGAAGTAGACCAGTGTGGAGTCAACGGTCTTGGCAGCCATGGTCTTGACCGTCTGCGATGAAAGCAGGTCAAAGGCATCTGCAAGTTCAGCGATGGTTCTAAGGCCAGGAGTTGCAACCTTCTCGAGAGGAACCGCCGGCCCTTGAGGACCGACCATCATATTGACTTCAGCTACATCAACGTTGGCTGCATAACCGCAGGAGCAATAGACGATTTCAGCTTCACCGGAGTCGGCCAAAGCCATGAACTCAGTGGTCACGCTGCCGCCGATCTGACCTGACTCAGCTTGAACTGGCCGGTACCTCAAGGATAGGCGGTCACAAATCCGGCCGTATGCGATTTTCTGAGCATCGTAGTGCTCTTGCAGCGAATCCTGTGTTGCGTGGAAGGAGTAGGCGTCCTTCATTATGAACTCACGGCCGCGCAACAGTCCGAATCTGGGCCTGATTTCATCCCGGAACTTCATGTTGATTTGGAACAGCGAGACCGGCAGTTGACGATAGCTGCGAATCTCATTGCGAACCAGTGCTGTGATTATCTCCTCGTGTGTGGGACCAAGGCAGTACTCACGGCCGGAACGATCGGTTAGCCTTGCAAGCTCGGGGCCGTACACAGACCAACGGCCCGACTCAAGCCACAGCTCGGACGGTTGGACTATCGGAAGAAGCACCTCTTGCGATCCAACCGCATGCATCTCCTGCCGCACAATGGCTTCGATCTTCATCAACGAGCGATATCCGAGAGGCAGAAACGAATATATCCCTGATGCCGTCTTTCTAATCAAGCCCGCTCTGAGCATGAGGCGATGTGAAGCAATCTCTGCCTCCGCTGGTACCTCTTTCAGGGTAGGACAATATACGTCGCTGGCCATAAGGGCAGTTGGTTCAAGCGGCACGTCATTTACCTCCGTAAACTGAAGCGAGCCGCGCCAGAACCGACGGCGGCCCGCTTGGAACTGCAAAATAAGGCGTCTATCCGATCCCTCGATCTTCGGGATGGACGGTCGCGATCAATTCCGAAGAATCAGCAGCAAGGCTCATTATCAGGCGTGCAGTGATGTCATGCACGATGATGGTTGTCCTGTTGCCTGAAGCTACAAAAGCCTCCTTCAGCGACTTCTTGACCTGAGGATCTCCAGATACATCTATGACCATGTCTATGTTCTCGGCATCTGCGGCAAGCTCAGACACATCGGTGCAGAAAAAGATGTTGTGCTGCTTGGCTATCTGGGCCCCGCGGCTCTCCGGATTCTTGTCGACTACGGCAACCAAGTCAACGAAGGGACGCGTCAGGAAGTCCATGACAAGCGGCGTTCCCATACGGCCGCCACCAATCACGGCTACACTAACCCTCTCACCCATGACTACCTCCTTCGGTATGATGGAAATCTCGTATTTCAGCTTATCGCATCTTGACCGACAAGGCGATTCCCATCACGCGGAGCCAGACGATTCCATGATCTTCAGTTCTTCGAAAAGTGCGTCTACGATCTCGCCCTCCGACACCTTTCTTGTTGGGGCTCCCTTTACGAAGATGACCCCGACCCCATCGCCTGCCGCTATGCCAATGTCAAAGGCATCTGCAAGTTCAGCGATGGTTCTAAGGCCAGGAGTTGCAACCTTCTCGAGAGGAACCGCCGGCCCTTGAGGACCGACCATCATATTGACTTCAGCTACATCAACGTTGGCTGCATAACCGCAGGAGCAATAGACGATTTCAGCTTCACCGGAGTCGGCCAAAGCCATGAACTCAGTGGTCACGCTGCCGCCGATCTGACCTGACTCAGCTTGAACTGGCCGGTACCTCAAGGATAGGCGGTCACAAATCCGGCCGTATGCGATTTTCTGAGCATCGTAGTGCTCTTGCAGCGAATCCTGTGTTGCGTGGAAGGAGTAGGCGTCCTTCATTATGAACTCACGGCCGCGCAACAGTCCGAATCTGGGCCTGATTTCATCCCGGAACTTCATGTTGATTTGGAACAGCGAGACCGGCAGTTGACGATAGCTGCGAATCTCATTGCGAACCAGTGCTGTGATTATCTCCTCGTGTGTGGGACCAAGGCAGTACTCACGGCCGGAACGATCGGTTAGCCTTGCAAGCTCGGGGCCGTACACAGACCAACGGCCCGACTCAAGCCACAGCTCGGACGGTTGGACTATCGGAAGAAGCACCTCTTGCGATCCAACCGCATGCATCTCCTGCCGCACAATGGCTTCGATCTTCATCAACGAGCGATATCCGAGAGGCAGAAACGAATATATCCCTGATGCCGTCTTTCTAATCAAGCCCGCTCTGAGCATGAGGCGATGTGAAGCAATCTCTGCCTCCGCTGGTACCTCTTTCAGGGTAGGACAATATACGTCGCTGGCCATAAGGGCAGTTGGTTCAAGCGGCACGTCATTTACCTCCGTAAACTGAAGCGAGCCGCGCCAGAACCGACGGCGGCCCGCTTGGAACTGCAAAATAAGGCGTCTATCCGATCCCTCGATCTTCGGGATGGACGGTCGCGATCAATTCCGAAGAATCAGCAGCAAGGCTCATTATCAGGCGTGCAGTGATGTCATGCACGATGATGGTTGTCCTGTTGCCTGAAGCTACAAAAGCCTCCTTCAGCGACTTCTTGACCTGAGGATCTCCAGATACATCTATGACCATGTCTATGTTCTCGGCATCTGCGGCAAGCTCAGACACATCGGTGCAGAAAAAGATGTTGTGCTGCTTGGCTATCTGGGCCCCGCGGCTCTCCGGATTCTTGTCGACTACGGCAACCAAGTCAACGAAGGGACGCGTCAGGAAGTCCATGACAAGCGGCGTTCCCATACGGCCGCCACCAATCACGGCTACACTAACCCTCTCACCCATGACTACCTCCTTCGGTATGATGGAAATCTCGTATTTCAGCTTATCGCATCTTGACCGACAAGGCGATTCCCATCACGCGGAGCCAGACGATTCCATGATCTTCAGTTCTTCGAAAAGTGCGTCTACGATCTCGCCCTCCGACACCTTTCTTGTTGGGGCTCCCTTTACGAAGATGACCCCGACCCCATCGCCTGCCGCTATGCCAATGTCAGCCTCGCTGGCCTCACCGGGACCGTTGACCACGCATCCCATGACCGCAATGGTCAGGTCGCATGGCGACTCACTGAGACGTCGCTCAACTTCCTGGGTGATTCCGATCAGATCGACACGACATCGACTGCAAGTCGGACAGCTGATGACCTCGGCTCCCCGACGCCGGATGTTGAGCGCACCAAGGATATCCCACCCGACCAGAACCTCCTCCAGTGGGTCGGCTGTCAAGGAAACCCTAAGGGTGTCCCCTATTCCCTCGGCAAGCAAGATTCCCATGCCGATAGCGGATTTTACCGTACCGCTGCGAATGGTACCGGCCTCGGTAACGCCGATATGCAGTGGACAGTCGGTCTCTTGGGAGAGCATACGATACGCGGCGACTGTTGCCGGCACAGATGATGCCTTTGCCGACAGTGCGATGTCGCGGAAATCGCGGGACTCGAAGTGCTCCACAAAATCCAAAGCACTCGCAACGAGCTTGTGCGGCAACGGCCAGTCCTTGTCGTGAAACTGCTTGGCCAGCGATCCTGCGTTCACGCCAATGCGTATAGGAACCCCCGCGCAGCCGGCCGCATCGATTACGGCATCGACTCCGGCCATCGATCCGATGTTTCCAGGATTGATGCGAACCGCCGAGGCTCCGGATTGAATCGCCGAGATGGCTAGCGTGTGGTCAAAATGGATGTCTGCTACTACGGGGATCGGAGAATCCGCACACACTCGACCGAAGGACTCCAGGTCACGGGCGTGGGGTATCGCTACTCTTATGATCTCGCAGCCCACCGCGGAGAGCCTGATGATCTGCGCGAGAGTGGCGTTATAATCGCCTGTATCGGTGTTGGTCATCGACTGGACGGTGACCGGTGCTCCACCGCCGACAGGCACACCACCGACACTGAGTCGACGTGTCACTCGGCGCTGTATCTCAGCCATCGGCGCCGATCCATCCATCATGAGTTGACGAAATATCGCATGATGTCAGCGTACATCAGATACCCGATCAAACTGAGAAGCAAGCCGAAGCCAGCTAGGCTGACACCGATAGTGAAACGTCTGCCTAGCGGTTTTCCTAGCACACGCTCAACTACCTCCATCACTATCTTGCCACCATCCAGAGGGGGTATCGGAAGGATGTTCATCGCCCCAAGGGACAATGACAGAAGTGCAACTATCCAGGCATAGCTCAGTGGACCGGCTTCAACGGCTCGCTCCACCTCGACACTGATACCTACGATACTTCTAGCCCCTTCCACGGAGGCAGCAAAGGTCTCAGGGTTGAAGAAGTTCCCAATCGCCACAAAGACAAGTCCTACCCAGCTTATGCTCTCAACGAAAGACTCGACCACCGAAAGCTCTACGGGAACAACCGTTGGAGCAATCCCAAGAAAGCCCCTCCCCCCTTCAGATTCGCCTAGAATGACTTCGGTTTGGCTGACCGCGCCATTGCGGGAGTATGTCAGTTGCAGCTCCTCACCAGGCTCCATGGCGCCGATGGTGGTGCTGAGTTGGGCCCATGCCTCGACGGGAACCCCATCAAGCTCCAGGATTGTGTCCCCTGGCATGATTGCTGCCTGGGCAGCGGCGGAATCGGGCACGATCTCCGCTACTTCTAAGGAATGCTCGTAGTAGCCCCATACAGACAGCACAAAAGTAAAGACTGCGATTGCAGCGAACAAGTTGACGAAAACACCGGCCGCGAGCACAGCGATGCGCTTAGGCGTACTGAGTCCCCGGTAAGTCGAGCTCCTAGCGAGCGCAAGCAGTTCTTCTGGTGTTTTTTCGGCCAGCGGGAGCGTGGAGGTGCAGAAAGTCTCATCGGCCTGCTGGCTGGGTTGTATCGCGGCCCAATCCTCCAAGGTCACAATCAGGGAGGCCGCTCGATCGATGTCGACACCCAAGTCGTTCGCGAGTGCCTCCATAGTGATGGGTCCTGCGGAAGCCACTCGGTAGAGTGCAGGTCCGAGGAGATCATCTTCTGGCCCTGGTTCCATGCCCGCTATTCGGACATATCCCCCAAGCGGTACAGCCGTGATTCCGAAGGCAGTGCCACTCTTGGAAAAGTAGCGTATCGCCGGCCCAGGTAGCCCTACCATGAACTCGTGAACCCTTACTTTGAAGGCTCGGGCCACAGCATAGTGCCCTCCTTCATGGAGAACAACAAGGATGGAGAATGTAACGATCCCCCAGAAGATGACGGATAAAGTTTCTAATATCCCGGCCATATAATTGCATTCCTCCAAATCACAGTGCTCAATCCCTGATTGTGTAGCTGTACTTCATGCAAATGGCAAGCCATAGCGCAGGCACCGGCTGCGTGTAAGTGGCGAAGCGTCATCGCAATGTAGAAATCAGCTCCCGAGCCACCAGACGCGAAGAGACATCAATCTCCTCGATGTGTTCTACAGATTCGACGGGCTCCACCTCATGCCGATCAAGCGACTCAGCTACAATCCGCTCAATATCTAGAAAGCCGCATTCGCCGTCGAGGAATGCCGCAACAGCAATCTCATTGGCAGCATTCAGGACGACTGGCGCACTTCCGCCTTGGCGACCCGCTTCATAAGCTAGCGAAAGACAGCCGAAGGTGGTTGGATCCGGCTCCAGGAACTCAAGGGAGCCTAGCTTCGTGAAGTCGACAGGAGCCGCGGGTGCCACCCATCGCTGAGGATACGAAAGCGCGTACTGGATAGGAATTCTCATGTCTGTCACGCCCAAATGAGCCAAGACTGATCCATCAGTAAACTCCACCATTGAGTGCACACAAGACTGGGGATGGATGACCACCGATATCGAGTCAAACGGTACGCCGAACAAGTGATGCGCCTCAATGACCTCAAGTCCCTTGTTCATCAAAGTGGCCGAATCGATTGATATCTTATGTCCCATGCTCCAAGTAGGGTGAGCTAGCGCTTGCTCGGCTGTCACGGATCGGAGTCTTGTTCGATCAACCCCGAAGAACGGGCCACCTGAAGCCGTCAGCCATAGTCTCGCGATATGCTTGCTATCCTCGCCTTGGAGACATTGAAAGATCGCCGAATGTTCGGAGTCTACTGGGATTAGCGAATCGGTTGTTGCGTGTCTGGTTACAAGTTCGCCGCCAACGACGAGGGACTCCTTGTTCGCCAGCGCCAGACGCTTCCCAGCCTGCAAGGCGGCTATGGTAGCCCTAAGTCCTGCAGAGCCAACGATTGCGTTCAAAACGACATCGACATCATCGTCCGTGACGAGCGATAGAACCCCTTCGGTGCCTCGGCGGATTGACTCAAAGTCAAAGTCAATCAACGCTCTGTGCTCGGAATCGCTCGGTGACTCGCATCCTAGGGCCAATCGCTGCACGTCGAACTCGATGGCTTGGGCTACGAGACCCTCTAGGTCGGAATGTGCAGCAAGGCCGACAACACTGATCTGCTCGGAATGACTCCGAGCGACGTCTAGGGCCTGGGTCCCGATAGAACCTGTCGACCCCAGGATGACCAGACGCGAGGGCATGAAAATCAGACTCCCAAAATCAAGAACAGATAGTACGAAACAACGGAAACCACGATTAGGCTATCGAATCGGTCAAGGACTCCGCCGTGACCAGGAAAGAAGGTGCCCGAATCCTTGACTCCGCCCTCGCGTTTGATCCGCGACTCGAGTAGGTCACCAACGGCACCCGCCACAGCCACAACAAGACCAATGAGAATCAAAATGGGTAGCTGGATCGTGTTCTGGGGAACCAGGGTCAAGCTGGACCAAACGACCACAGTGAAAAGAGCTCCACCTGCGAATCCTTCCCAAGTCTTGTTCGGAGAGATTCGCGGCGCCATTTTAGTGCGACCTAACGCGGATCCAATCAGATACGCAAAGACATCGTTAGCCCAAACGCTTACGATGACCGCCAGTACGAAGATCTCGCCGGCCTCAAAACGGTGCAGCAACACAAGATGGGAAAGCATGAATCCCACGTAGAGAGCGCCAATGAAAGTCCGGGCGACATCGTCCATTCGAAGCTCTTTGATGAAACAGTAGATGGTCAGGAGAGCAATCAGTAAGGCAACGACTATCGAATTGAGTCCAAGGTAGCCATAGTAAGCAGCTGAGACAGGCATGGCGGCGCAGGCAACCATGGCAAGAACCTGTGGCAGCCGCGGACGTCTGCCGAAGGTAATTCGGAACAACTCTCTAGCAGACATCGTCGCAATGAGAGCGACCAGCAACCCAAGGCCCACTGGGCTTGCATACATGACCACTCCGAGCATGACGACGGCGATCAGCCCACCAGTCAATGCGCGGATAAGAAAGCTACCTATGAGTTTGAACCCGTTGGGATCGGACGGACTCGTTGAACGCAGCGTCACTGGCTTCCCCCGTAACGCCGGTCTCGGCGTTGGAAATCGATGATCGCCCTGAGCAACTCATGCCGGTCGAAATCAGGCCAAAGCTTCTCTGTAATCCAGAACTCCGCATAGGCGATCTGCCAAAGGAGGAAATTTGAGAACCTCTGCTCCCCGCTTGTACGGATGACAAGATCGGGGTCTGGGACACCCGCGGTATACAGATGACCGGAGATGACCTTTTCGTCGATGTCATCCGGGTGGATCTTGCTGTCCATGCAATCCTGGGCAATCTGCCTGGCTGCCGAGATGATTTCCTGTCTTCCGCCATAATTGATCGCAACAACTAGCGTCATTCGATCGAAGTCAGACGTGCGGGCAACACACTCTTGGAAGGCGTTGCGGGTCGCAGGCGGTAGAGCGGACATGTCTCCAGCCACAACAACTCGCACTTCCATTTCTTCAAGGTTGACGAGCTCCTTTTGAAGGACCTCGACGAAAAGATCCATGAGTCCAGATACCTCGTCTAGAGGCCTGGACCAGTTTTCCGAGGAGAACGAGTAGACAGTCAGGACGCCCACACCAAGCTCCAGACAACAAGCTATCGCCTCACGCACGGCTTTAACGCCGGCACGATGGCCAGCCAAGCGGGGCAAGCCGCGACGTTTCGCCCATCGTCCGTTGCCGTCCATGATGATGGCGACGTGCTTCGGAAGAAGGTCACTGACAAGCCTGGGCAGGAGATCGATCCCAGGACCACCTCGAAAGAACTTGCTCATTTGTGGATCTATCGGCGGCATCCCGGACTCTAGACCTCCAGTATCTCTTGCTCCTTGCGCTTCAACAGATCATCGACGCGCGCAACAAACTTGTCTGTCTCCTTTTGGACCTCAGCCTCGGCCCGCCGGAGGTCGTCTTGGCTGATGTCCCCTTCCTTCTCCATACGCTTGAGCTTGTCGTTAGCTTCTCGGCGAACGTTGCGGATGGCGACTTTGCCATCTTCGGCGTATCCCCTGCATACCTTTACCAGCTCTTTGCGTCGCTCCTCAGTGAGTGGGGGAAACGGAAGACGGATGAGGGTTCCGTCGTTTGACGGATTCAGGCCGAGATCTGAGCTGAGGATCGCCTTTTCGATGGTCCCGATCATCGACTTATCCCAAGGTTCGATGACGAGTAGTTGCGGCTCAGGAGATTTGATTGCCGCCACCTGAGCAACAGGCGTGGGGACACCGTAGTAGTCGACGGAGACCCTATCAAGGATGACCGCTGTCGCTCTTCCTGTCCTTACGCCCTGGAACTCCTTTGTGAGCACAGTGATGGTCTTTTCCATGTGGTCGATCGTGTGTTTGATCACTTCATCCATCATCTGGATTCACCCCTTACGATTGTACCGACCTTCTCTCCCAGAAGGGCTCGTTGGATGTTGCCTTCAACCTGCATATTGAAAACGATGATAGGCAAGCCGTTGTCCATGCACAGCGAGATGGCCGTTGAGTCCATGACCTGAAGTCCACGATTGAGAACTTCGATGTAGGTCAGTTCATCGAACCGCTTAGCATCGGGATTCGACCGAGGGTCTGAATCGAACACTCCGTCTACTTTGGTGGCCTTCATGATGCAGTCGGCGTTGATCTCCAATGCCCTCAAGGCAGCAGTAGTATCTGTGGTGAAGTAGGGGTTCCCAGTTCCCGCAGCAAAGATAACGACTCGACCCTTTTCGATATGTCTTATGGCCCTACGCCTGATGTATGGCTCCGAAACAGCCTGCATCTCTATGGCACTCATCACGCGTGTGAAAACACCGTGACTCTCGAGCGCGTCTTGAAGTGCCAGTGAGTTCATGACCGTAGCAAGCATGCCCATATAGTCGGCCTGGGCGCGATCCATACCCCGAGACGCCGCAGCTAATCCACGGAATATGTTGCCTCCTCCAACTACGATCGACACCTGTACTCCGGCTGACACAACGGGCTTAATCTGAAGGGCCAGGAATTTCAGTACCGAAGGGTCGATGCCGTACTCTCCATCGCCCTGCAATGCCTCACCTGAAAGCTTCAGAAGGACCCGATTGAACCTGAAATCGGCCACTTTGCCTCCATTCACTGGACGAACGATCGTGTCAATAACCATGCACCATGCGACAGCATACAGCAACACAGCCCCGATAGGTCACATGCAGGGCTGTGTAACGCTGATATGTATCCGTGTGCAGGAGGGCTAGTTCCTTCCTCCGCCTAGCGCAAACCTCTCGAAGCGGACGATGGATGCCTCTGCGCCCAATTCCTTGGCAACGCTTTTCACATACTGTTCGACCGTCATGGAGTCATCCTTGACATAAATCTGCTCAAGAAGCGCCACTTCCTTGTAGAACTTCTCGATTCTGCCGACCGCCATTTTCTCCTGAATCTCAACCGGCTTGCCAGACTCGGCCGCCTGCGCCTTGTAGATCGTCAGCTCATGCTCAACGATCTCCTGAGATATCTCGTCGCGACTAACTGCCACAGGAGCTGTCGCCGCGATTTGCATAGCGAGGTTTCGTCCAAGTTCTTTGAATGATGCGGCCTCTGTCGCCTCTGAGGAGGAGCAGGAGACCTCAAGCAGGACGCCTATGTTTCCAATCCCATGTATGTAGACGGAGATGGCACCATGATTCGAGCTCAGGGCGTACCTTGCAAACCGAGAAATCGTGATGTTCTCTCCGACACGGCCAACCATCTCTCCAAGTGTACGCTCAACGGTCTCCCCTCCGCCAAGGAAAGGCTGTTCCAGCATCTGAGAAACATCCGTGGGGGCCGATATTCCTACGTGAGAAGCAAGCTGCGCACCGAAAGACTGGAAGTCCGAGTTGCGAGCGACGAAGTCGGTTTCGCAGTTGATCTCGATCATCGCACCGACATCAGCAGCATCAGAGGTCCAGCCACTAATGATGCCCTCGTCAGTTGCGCGACCAGCCTTCTTGGCAAGAGCCGCCAAGCCTTTAGTGCGAAGAATATCCACTGCCTTTTCCATGTCACCACATGAGTCAACCAGTGCACACTTGCAATCCATCATTCCCGCGCCGGTAGACTCACGCAGGTCTTTGACCATCTTTGCAGTGATTTCCATTACAGTTGTTCCTCCAGTTAATTCGTCAAGCGAGACCATAGCGGGGCCGCGCTGTCATGGTCATGGGCAATGACTAGGTCGCAGGGGCCTCTGGCACCGGCACGGGTTCCTCTTGAGCGGGAACTTCTTCACTCGGAGCAGCGACTGTGGCTGCTTCCACTGCAGGAGCAGCCACAATGGGACCCTCAAGAACGGCGGTTCCAGTGATTGCCGCATCTGCGATTACCTTGCACATTAGTGCGATAGCCCGGATCGCATCATCGTTACCGGGGATGACGATGTCGACCTCGTCGGGATCGCCGTTGGTGTCTACAAGTCCTATGATGGGAATTCTCAGACGGCGGGCCTCCGCTACTGCGATAGCCTCACGCTTGGTGTCGACTACGAACAGTGCTGCAGGGAGTTTAGTCATCTCGCGAACGCCGTTAAGGTTCTGGTCGAGCTTTGCCCACTCCTTGCGGAGCAGCAGCTGCTCTTTCTTCGGAAGGCTGGCCATCCGACCGTCGGTTTCCATGGTCTCCAACTCAACAAGGCGCGCAACCCTTTGCCTCATGGTGACGAAGTTGGTCAGCATGCCACCCATCCAGCGGTGATTGATGTATGGCTGCCCTGAACGCTCGGCTTCGTTGGCGATTGGCTCCTGAGCCTGTTTTTTGGTTCCAACGAAGAGGATACTGCCACCACCGGCAACGAGATCTAGAACAAACTTGCGGGCGTGATCGAGTTCTTTTTGGGTACGCTGTAGGTCGAGAATGTAGATTCCGCTGCGCTCCGTGAAGATGTAAGGCTTCATCTTGGGATTCCAGCGACGTGTCTGATGTCCGAAATGGACGCCAGCCTCAAGCAAGCTTCGGATTGAAACGGGCATAGCTACCTCCAGGTTGGGTTCCTCCGCAAGCATCATTTCCCTGCCGACTCAAGTCCGCGAACTTGAGCACCTCGGCATCAGGATCAACTTGCGTGTGTGATATGGGACTATGCAGTCTACCACATAATGCCCCGCTGAACAGGGGCCAGCGACTATCTACCGAGAAAGTTCATACTTGTAGACTCGCGGAAGCAGTTCGCGCTATTGCTGGCCTTTTCCGCAGGTCGGACAAACTATGGTGGCATCGAACCAACCTGGTAGCTGTGGCTTCGGGATCAACTCCAGCTGCAGTTCAACCTCGCAAGCAGGGCACCAGAGGCGTCTTCGCAAACTCATGTCAGAGATGAACCTATCAGCATCTCCTTCGCGATCCTTCACGAAAAGACGATATGTGTCTTCGCGGGCTTCGGAGGTCTTCTCATCGAGTAGACGATGAATCTTGTCCACTACATCCGAAGGCTTCGCCTGATTCTTTACAAGGTAATCATCCGCTCCCAGCTCCATGCCTGCCTCGATGTCGGCTTCGTGGCCGAGGTTAGTCAATACGATGACCGGAATAGCAACAAACCTTGGATCAGCTTTAATTGCTTCAAGCACCTCGAGTCCGCTCATCGTCGGCATGATCAAGTCGAGCAGAATCAGATGAACCTCGTTGCTTTTTAGGGTATTGAGCGCATCAAGTCCATTTCCAACAGCTAGGACCTGATAGCCCTCTTGCGACAACTTGTCCGCATATATCTTTCGGATAAGCTCGGTGTCCTCAACTATCAGAATGGTGCGCCTTGACATAATCACTCCACTTCAGAAGACGGATTTCGATGGACTGTGAAGTTTTGCGCGAAGGCGCAAAACTGCCTTAGTGTGAAGCTGACTCACTCTCGATTCGGTTACACCCAGTACCTGGCCAATCTCCTTCAAAGTCAGACCTTCGTAATAGTAGAGTGCGACTACGATTCTCTCCCGGTCAGGAAGTTGCTCAATCGCACCTGAGAGAATCTCTCTAACCTCTGTATTCTCATAAATACCAACTGGGTCCTCAGCTGTGACATCTACAATATTGCTCGCTGGATCGAATCGATCATCGAATTCCCGCTTCGCCCACAGCTCGTCAAAGGAAACGACTGTGGCATAGGAGAGCTTGGCAAGAGTTGTATTCAGCTCTTTCAGTGTGACACCGAGTTCCTTGGCAACCTCAGCGTCCGTTGGGGTCCGCAGGAGTCGATTTTCAAGAACGACATATGCGTTCTCAATGTCCTTTCCCTTAGACCTGACGGATCTTGGAACCCAGTCCAATGCCCGAAGCTCATCGATTATAGCACCCTTGATACGAGCTATGGCATATGTCTCGAACTTAATTCCCCGGTCTAAATCGAACTTCTCGATTGCATCGATCAGTCCGAACAGTCCGTAGCTGATCAGGTCCGCGATGTCGACGGTGTTTGGCAACCCTGATGAGACTCGACCAGCTACATACTTGACGATCGGGGCATAGTTGACGATCAACTGCTCTCTGCACTGAGGGCAGTCCTGCTCCTTGTACGCACACCAAAGCTGATTGATGTCCGTCGAGGGTATCTGATTCATATTATGTTGCCCCTAGTAGGATAAGTTCATGCGCGCGGATGGGCCCTAGCGTGAACGTCTTTTAGCTGGTTTCTACCCACGTGAGTATAAATCTGTGTGGTAGACAGCGCAACGTGTCCGAGCAGTTCCTGGATAGTACGCAAGTCGGCTCCCGCAGCAAGCAGATGACTTGCAAAGGTGTGCCTTAGAGTGTGCGGGGATATCTTGGCGACATTCCCATATCGCCGAAGAGCCAAGTTGAGTCTGACTCTAACCGTATCAGATGTCATCGGTTTTCCGGATTTGGTCAAGAATAGGGTGTCGGTCGATTCTCCGTAGGTTGATTCTCGGTACAGTGAAGGGCGGCTTAGGGCCATGTACTCCTCAATCGCGCGACAGGCGTTGGGATGGATTGGCACGATTCTCTCCTTCGATCCCTTGCCCATCACCTGAATTGTGCCAGCTTTCAAATCCAGATTCGACAAGCTCAGTCCTGCAAGCTCTGAAACTCTGATCCCACTCGCATACAGCAACTCAACCATTGCGATATCCCGCAACCCGAGAGGCGAAGTGGCCTGAATAGCCTGGATTATCCCGTCGATAAAGCCCTCCGAAACGACTGTTGGAAGTTTCTTATGAATCCTAGGCGTCGTGGTGATGGACGATGGATCGAAATCGATCACGCCTCGCTTTTGGAGGAACTTATACCAGCATCGCAGGGCGGAGAATCTTCTGGCAATCGTCGCTCTGGAATATCGTGCCGCTGTGAGCAGCGCAAGATAGCGTCGTATCTGCCTATGATCAGGAGCCATTGGATCGACTTGGTTCGACAGTGCCCAAGTTGTGAAGTGGCCGACATCAGCGCTGTAGGCCTTGACCGTATTGACCGAGAGCCCGCGGTGCTCGCTTAGATCCAAAACGAACACTTCCAAATATTCTTGGATGGAATCCATGGTCTATCCCCTGAACAATGGATGCTGACTAGTGGAGACTGCGACTGAGTCCTTGGCTCGTGCAGCATATGCCTCATACCGCAAGCGCTTTGAGCGGACCCTTTCCTCGAGAGCGGGGACGAGGCCCCAGTTGACATTCATTGGTTGGAAATCGACAGTCTGCGGGCTCGTAATGTAATCCACGAGGGAGCCCAGCGCAGACGTGGGCGGCAACACAAAGGGTGGAAGTCCTCTTAAATCACAATAACAATTAAGCCCGGCGATGACTCCTCCCGCAATTGATTCAAGGTAGCCCTCCGTGCCATTGAGCTGTCCGGCGATCCTAAGGTGTGGCATTGAGCGCAGTGCGAGAGTTGAGTCCAGCATCTCGGGAGAATTGATGAATGTATTGCGATGCATCACCCCATACCTGAGGAACTCTGCGTCTTTCAGTCCGGGGATCAGTGAAAAGACACGCTTTTGTTCAGCAAAGGTGAGATTGGTTTGGAATCCAACCATGTTGAAGGCAGTCCTTGCGGAGTTCTCGGGGCGAAGTTGGACGACCGCCCAAGGCCTCGTGCCTGTGCGCGGATCAGTGAGACCGACAGGTTTCATTGGCCCGTATCGAAGTGAATCCGACCCTTTACGAGCGATCTCTTCAACGGGCTGACACCCTGCGAATAAATCTCTGCTCTCAAAATCCTTTTGAATCACTCGTTTCGCTTCAACAAGTTCCTTGATGAAGTGTTCGTACTCTTCCTGGTCCATCGGACAGTTGAGATAATCTGCACTAGCTCCCTTGTCGTATCGGGACTGAAGAAAGGCAACATTGGTATCGATGGTCAAGGAATCAAGGACCGGCGCAGCAGCATCGTAAAACGACAGACCTCTTGTGCCCGTCAACTCAAAGAGGGCGTTCGCCATGGATTCACTCGTCAGTGGTCCGGTGGCAATGATACTGCGACCGCCAGGAATCTCCCGGAACTCATCACGAACAACATGTATTGAAGGATGACCCTCGATTGTCTCGGTGACGATTTCTGCGAATCTTTTTCTGTCCACCGCCAAAGCACCACCTGCGGGAATCGACGCTTCATGAGCAATTCTGAGTAAGAACGATCCCATCAAGCCTAGTTCAGTCTTCAAAGACCCCGACGCTGAGGTTGGATCAAGGCTCTTGAAGGAATTGGAGCAGACAAGCTCAGCGAACAGAGAGGTTGAGTGCGCGGGGGAACTCACTAAGGGACGCATTTCCCAAAGCACGACCCGGACTCCACGGGATGCAAGCTGTAGTGCCGCCTCACATCCTGCGAGACCTGCACCAATCACTACCACCTCAGAGTTTCCGCGAAGTCCTTCAAGTGATGAGCGCATTCAGTCCAATGTCCTTTCGATCTTTGGGGACTACCGCAGGCCATATCGACCATCATTATTTCTATATATTGTACCGGCGGATTCCATCTCAGAAAGTATCCGAGCTACTGAGAGAATGTCTAGGCCGAGCTCATAGGCGATGTCGTCTGGCCGCATCGGCTCAGCTAGCAGCGCGCGATGCACTGGGGAGAGATCAGTCATACTTGGAGCAGTATCCTTTAACTGTGTGGTGCCTGAAAGCCCTAGATGCATACTTAGATCGGACACATCGCATAGCGGAATGGCACCCTGGGAGATGAGGCGGTTACATCCGCGGGAGCTCGGCGAAAAGATCGATCCGGGAACTACGAATACCATCCCAGTTCCATTGAGTTTGTAATCCACCGTTGAAAAGGTGCCCGACGGCAGACCGGCTTCCACAACCAAGAGATGATGCGACAGAGCTGCGATTATCCTGTTGCGGACACGTAGTGCCCACCTTGCTGGTCTGGCTCCCCACTCCCGCTCCGAGACGACAAGATGCTTCTCTCTGATAACTTTAAGCATTGCTGAGGAACCCGATGGATAGTCGACATCACACCCGCAGCCCAAAACGGCAATGGTTCTACCGCCAGCGTCCAGAGCAGCCATCTGGGCGGCCTGATCGCAACCAATGGCCGCCCCGGAAACCACGGTAAGACCGCTAGCTGCGATCCATTCGGCGAACAACCTACTCGCACGGATTCCGTATGGTGTCGCTTTTCTCGCACCTATTATTCCGATGGTAGGGACGGAAAGTAGGCTACGGTCCCCCATCCCGTAAAGCACCTTAGGGGGGGATTCACTTTGCAGTAGTGACTCTGGATACGACTCGCTACCCAACTCCACGGCAAACCTGTTCATTGATCACTGCTTTCATATGTTCGAAACATCAGGGCCTCATGTACGTGCTCAACTTTGACATCGGGGCAGCCTGCAATGTCGGCGCAGGTTCTTGAGACTCGTAGGATCTTGGTAATGGCCCTACCAGAGAAATGGTGTCGTGCGGCATAGCCGGCGAGTAATTCCTCCGCGCGGCCCTTGATTCGACATGCCGAACGCGCCTCCTTCCCCGTCAACATTGAGTTTGTCTTCCCCTGTCTGGCGATTGCTGTCTGTCGAGCCCGCCTGACGACCGGTTCTATATCAGAGGTTGGGGGGCCTCCACCAGAGGTCAGTAGCCGGCCAGGGTCGATTCTGTCGACCCGTAGATTGATGTCCATCCGATCGATAAGTGGACCGCCAATGCGGTTCATGTATCGATTGACTGCCTGGGGAGTACAGGTGCAGGCTCTCTGAGAGTCACCGGAAAAGCCGCATGGGCACGGATTGCATGCAGCCACCAAAGAGAATTTGCCAGGATAGGCAATCCTGCCCTCTGCACGAACTAGGGTTACGATCCCGTCCTCCATGGGTTGACGCAGCGCCTGTAGCGCGGATGGCGGAAACTGGGTCAACTCATCGAGGAAGAGGACGCCATTGTGCGCTAATGAAATCTCTCCAGGTCTGGGCGGGGAGCCCCCACCTATCAAGCCGGCGACTGAGCAAGAGTGGTGGGGCGCACGAAAGGGCCTGTTTCCACGCAGGTATGGCTCCTCATCCAAACCCGAAATTGAGTAGATGAGCGCAGTTTCCAGCGCCTCACTCTCAGTCAAAGGTTGAAGAAGACCAGGCAGCCTTCTTGCCAGCATTGTTTTACCTGACCCTGGCGGACCGATGAACATCATGTGATGCCCGCCGGCGGCGGCTATCATCAGAGCCCGTACAGCAAGCTCCTGCCCGATAACGTCCACAAGATCGAATGAAGAAACCTGTTCGACTATGGAATGTCTGTCGATCCTCGCATCTCCATTCACAGGTAGCGTCGGATCAAGATGCTTCAATGAGGGGACAGGCCTGAACTCGGCATTGAAAGCAGAGCAGTATCGTCCCGCATCCAATGGCGCCATCAGCACCCTGTTGGACCCCTGGGCTCCTATTACGTGCGCTAAGATTCCAGGGATCGAACGGAGTCTGCCATCCAAAGATAGCTCTCCCACGAGATAGGATCGATCAATGATCGTGGGGTTCACCTGACCGGTTGCCAACAGGATCCCAGCGGCTATAGGAAGATCGAATCCGGTTCCATGTTTACGCAGTGGTGATGGTGCGAGATTAATCACAACACGTGCATTGGGAAAAGTGAATCCAGTAGCCCTGATCGCGGCCCTCACACGCTCTCTGGCCTCTTGGACGGCGGTGTCACCAAGTCCGACCAAGTGGAACGCTGGGAGCCCGGGGCTGACATCCACCTGCACCTCCACTGGAATCGCACTCGTCCCAATAATCGTTCCAGTTGCAATCCTAGCCTGCCCGCCTGTTCTCATGAGACCGCAAATGCATCTTTGTGGTGCCTGATCATAGCTCGGTCACTGGCAATGACCCTGATGGCGATCACATCGAATCTCATAGGGGTTTCGTGGAGACCGTTAGTGTGGACATACTCCCTGGCCAGACGAGCCAGTTTTCGCTGTTTTTGCGTCGAAACCGCCTCTTCGCCTGTTCCAGCACGTGCGGTTGTCCGTGTCTTGACCTCCACAAGAACCAGCACTTCGTCATCGAAACAGACAATATCCAGTTCTCCGTGACCACATCGCCAGTTCCTTTCAATGATCGTCATACCGGAGCGCTCAAGATATGCTACTGCAGCGTCCTCGCCTCGATCACCGATTCGTCTTGGTTCCATAGTTCCCCCCTCGAGAAAATGTACAGGCTAATCGAGGGTATAGCTCTGACCCAACCAAAGACTATCGGATTCCTGACTAGATGGATTCCTGGAGTCCAGCGCACGGATGGAAAGATCGTCGGTGCGCGGATGTGACTCCATGCGTGCGGATCATTTCCAGATGATGAGCGGTTCCGTACCCCTTGTTCGTAGCGAATCCATACTCCGGATGAATGGTATCCAGCTCTTGCATCAGCGCATCACGATGGACTTTAGCCACTATGGACGCAGCCGCAATAGCTGCAACTTGGGAATCACCGCGAACCACTGAGGTCTCGGCTGGGTGGACTCGTAGTGGCGGGCCGTCCAGAAGAACGTGGCAACACGCAACCCTCAGGCCGGCAACCGCCGACGCCACTGCGGATTTAAGCGAAGCAGGTAGTCCGTCTCGGTCGATGAGAGCAGACTCAATGTGGGTCACTGAGTAATCGACAGCGCAGCGCTCAATCTCGGAGGCTATCCGGCGGCGCTTGGTAGGCGAAAGTCGCTTGGAATCATCAAGGCCGATGATCAGACAACCCGGAGGAAGAATCACTGCGCAAACCGTGAGCGGGCCAGCGAGGGCCCCTCGGCCTACCTCATCAACACCGGCGATGTAGGTAGCCCCTGCACTTCGGAGTGAATCCTCCATTGACGATAGTCGCTGCAACCTGAGAAGCTCGACCTCATCGGGCATCATCGAAGCATCACGTCAACCACCAATTCACATAGATGCGGGGCTTTTGGGCCCCGCACCAGGGAAAGCGAGCTTTCGGTCTAGTATGCGCGCTCTTTGAGGCGAGCAGCTTTACCGATCTTGTCGCGGAGGAAGTACAGCTTGGAGCGGCGAACCTTGGCCCTGACGACGATCTCGATCTTCTGGATCTTCGGAGAGTGGACAGGAAACTTCCGCTCTACACCGATCCCGAAAGAGACTTTGCGAACAGCGAAGGTCTCACGGTTACCAGAACCGTGTCGCGATATGACGACACCCTGGAAGACCTGGATCCTCTCGCGGGTACCTTCCACAACGCGATAGTGGACCTTGACCGTATCGCCGACCTCGAAGGCAGGAAGGTCGTCACGGATCTGCTGCTGCTCAATGGCTCTGATGATATCCAATTCGTTTACCTCGATATCCAGGTTGGTATTCGTACAAGTATCATATCCACACTGGGACACAAATGGGAAGTATAGCCAATATGCCGGCCGATGCGCAACCGTCTATAGCCCACCGATTCGACTTGGGGGCCAGTAGATCGCGACAGCACGTCCTCCGATGGATTCCACAGGCTGCGGGCCGAATATTCGACTATCGGAGCTGTTGGGACGATTGTCGCCCATTAGCCAGACATAGTCCTCAGGGATGGTGATTGGGAGCGACTGGCCCGCGAGCTCGGTCATGGCCGCAGCGGTATAGGGCTCTTCCAGGAGCGCTCCATCGATGAAGACCGCCCCGTCCCGTATGTCGATCGTCTGACCGCCGACAGCGACGATCCTTTTGATCAACTGCGGGTACATACCGGCCGGATCATCGAAGACAACAATATCCCCTGCCGAAGGTGGCGAAAAACGATAAGTGATCTTCTCGGCGAGGACGCGATCACCGACAAGGATGGTGGGCTCCATGGACCCGGTAGGGATCACGAAAGGCTGGACTACGAAGGTCTTGATCCCCTGTGCGAGCGCGAAGGCCAGAGCGACCATGACAACGGTCTCCACGATCCAACGCCCAAGGCCAGGGCCTTCTCGGCGGGTGCGTCCGTCTTCGACAATGGGACCTGACTCAACAGGTCTGGCATCGGTCTTCGGCTGCGCCTCGTCTGCGGGATTACTCACTTCGCGTCTCTCTTTCTCTCGAAGCCCTCGACCACGGCAAGGTCGGCATCGGACATCGAAGTCGTCTCGATCAGGTCCGGACGATGCCGGACGGTCATCAATACAGCCTGCTCTCGCCTCCATCGCTCGATGCGGGCGTGATCGCCGCTGAGCAGAACCTCTGGGACCTGCATGTCCTCGAAGACGGAAGGCCGCGTGAACTGCGGATGCTCCAGCAATCCGGTCGTGAAGGATTCAAGCGCGGCCGAGTCCTCGTCGCCAAGCGCACCAGGCAGTAGTCGCACAGTGGCATCGATGACACACAACGCAGGGATTTCTCCCCCGGTCAGGACGTAGTCCCCGACCGAAACGACCTCATCGGCCAAGGAGTATACGCGCTCGTCGAAGCCTTCGTACCTACCGCACACGAGCAAGATGCGTTCCATCAGAGAATACCGCTCGGCGGTCTTCTGGTCGAATCGAGTGCCGCGAGGACTCATGATCACAATCCGAGGCGACCTGCTGTCCATCGCCGAGATGGCGCGGACGGCGTCGAATACCGGCTCGGGGCGCAGCACCATCCCTGGTCCACCGCCGTACGGGTAGTCGTCGATCGAGCGATGTTTGTCTCTCGCCCACTCTCTGAGACTCGGCGGGTGCGTCCGTCTTCGACAATGGGACCTGACTCAACAGGTCTGGCATCGGTCTTCGGCTGCGCCTCGTCTGCGGGATTACTCACTTCGCGTCTCTCTTTCTCTCGAAGCCCTCGACCACGGCAAGGTCGGCATCGGACATCGAAGTCGTCTCGATCAGGTCCGGACGATGCCGGACGGTCATCAATACAGCCTGCTCTCGCCTCCATCGCTCGATGCGGGCGTGATCGCCGCTGAGCAGAACCTCTGGGACCTGCATGTCCTCGAAGACGGAAGGCCGCGTGAACTGCGGATGCTCCAGCAATCCGGTCGTGAAGGATTCAAGCGCGGCCGAGTCCTCGTCGCCAAGCGCACCAGGCAGTAGTCGCACAGTGGCATCGATGACACACAACGCAGGGATTTCTCCCCCGGTCAGGACGTAGTCCCCGACCGAAACGACCTCATCGGCCAAGGAGTATACGCGCTCGTCGAAGCCTTCGTACCTACCGCACACGAGCAAGATGCGTTCCATCAGAGAATACCGCTCGGCGGTCTTCTGGTCGAATCGAGTGCCGCGAGGACTCATGATCACAATCCGAGGCGACCTGCTGTCCATCGCCGAGATGGCGCGGACGGCGTCGAATACCGGCTCGGGGCGCAGCACCATCCCTGGTCCACCGCCGTACGGGTAGTCGTCGATCGAGCGATGTTTGTCTCTCGCCCACTCTCTGAGATCGTGTACATGCGCCGAGTAGACGCCGCGCTTCAGAGCGATGCCTAGGATCGAGGCCTCCAAGGGTGCGGTCAGGACCGCTGGAAAGGCGGTCAAAACGTCGATCCGTAGTGGCTTATCGGTCATCGTCTATCAGTCCCTCGAGCAGCCTGATGCGGATTGAGCCGTCTGGCGAGTCGACCGCAACGATAACATCATCGATCGCCGGTATGAGCACCTGGCCGTATCGCTCGCCCTCGACGACCCAGACGTCGTTGGCACCGGTGTGAATGACCTCGGTCACCTCTCCCAGATGTCCACGTGAGTCATCGTGTACCTGCATACCGATGACGCTCGGCTCCTCCGAACTCAATGCGATCTTAGGCACATCTTTGGTTGCGGCCATAATGGTACAGCCCCTCAACCGCGCAGCATCATCGATCGAATCGACGCCTGAGAGCTTCAGAATCGTGCGTTGGGAGGTGCCTCTGATGGACTCTATGCGGGCAGCGTTGACGCCTACCGAGGGTGGAACCACCCATACCGACAGGTCATCAAGAAGCGTGCCTTCAGGCACCAAGACAGCAACCTTGACCTCCCCTTTCAGGCCGTGAGCTCCAACGATCCGAGCCAGTGGTACGAAAGGAGATTCTTCCATGAGCGCAGGCTAGCCGACGATGTCGACTTCGATGAGGTCTCCATCGAGGCTGGCGGCTGCTCTGGCGACGGTCCTGATCGCTTTGACAATCCGACCCTGTCTTCCAATGACCTTGCCCACGTCATCTGGGCCGACGGTGATCGCATACCTGACCTTGTTTCCAAGGTCACTGCGGGATATGACGACAGCGTCGGGTTCGTCCACCAGGGAAGTCACGACGACTTTAAGAAGCCGCTCGACATTGGTGCTATCGGTCATTGTCATGACCCCGAGCTCATTGTGCAGACTCTGAGTCGGCCTCGGCAACGGTATCGCCTGCATCCTCTGCGGCTTCCTCCGGAGCGGGTGCCTCGGCGGCCTTGGCGGCCTCTGCCTCTTGTTCGGCAGCCTTTGCCTGGGCTTTCTTCGAGAGACGCTCGGATTTCTCAGGTGCAGGCCCATCCACGTTGCGTGATGCGGCGACAAGCTTCGCTACTGTTGGGGACATCTGGGCGCCCTTAGCGATCCACTCGTCGACCTTCTCGATGTCGATGGCTATCGTGGATGGCTGGGTGCGTGGATTGTATCTGCCGACGATCTCTATGAAGCGGCCGTCCCTGGGGGAGCGCGCATCGGCGATCACTACACGGTAGAACGGCGCTCTCTTGGCGCCAGCACGGGCTAGACGGATCCTGACTGACAACTATTCACCTCCGGTCGATGTGACCCGAAGGTCACACTACAAACAAAACGAACGCTAATGTTACGACATACGACTTCCGGGGTAAAGGAGTACCCTGCTGTT